>PEWX01000059.1 GCA_002779995.1 Piscirickettsiaceae bacterium CG07_land_8_20_14_0_80_44_28 | reverse complement strand
TCGCAATGGCTCAGTAACGAGGCCAAAGAAGCCAATACCGTTAAAAAAGACACGCCCGTCATGGTGGTAATGGGCAATCCGCCTTATTCTGGCGAAAGTGCCAATAAAGGCGACTGGATTATGTCGTTAATGGACGACTACAAAAAAGAACCGGGTGGCAAACAAAAATTACAAGAAAGAAACCCCAAATGGATTAATGATGATTACGTTAAGTTTATGCGTTTTGGTCAGCATTTTATTGAACAAAATGGCGAAGGGGTTTTAGCGTTTATTAATCCACATGGTTTTTTAGACAACCCCACTTTTCGCGGAATGCGTTGGAATTTGCTCAAAACCTATGACGAAATTTACACCATTGACTTACATGGCAATGCCAAAAAGAAAGAAACCTGCCCAGATGGTTCAAAAGACGAAAACATCTTTGATATAGAACAAGGCGTTTCGATTAATATTTTGGTGAAAAACGGCTCAAAAATAACCAGGCCTGGTGATTTAGGGCAGGTTTATCACTTAGATTTATATGGCAAACGCAAAGACAAATACGCTTTTTTAGAAAACACCGCTTTTAAGAATGTGCCCTATCAAGCGATTCCAAATATTGCACCTATGTACTTTATGGTGCCTAAAGATTTTGAACTGCAAACTGATTATGACAAAGGCCTTGCAATTCAATCTTTGTTTAAAGTCAATAATGTTGGCATTGTCACTTCTCGCGATTCCTTAGTCATTGATGATGATAAATTTAGATTAGTAGAACGAATTAAAACCTTTTTTGAATTATCACCTGAAGCAGCAAAAAATAAACTCAATATTCGAGAAAACAAATCTTGGAGAATTGCTGAAGTCCAAAATAAAACCGCTTTTGACAAGATGTACATTAAAGAAATTAATTATCGTCCATTCGATAAACGCCATATTTATTTTGATAGCGCCTTTATTGAACGTAGTAGGTTAGATGTTATGCAACATATATTAAAAGGTTCTAATTTAGGTCTTAATATTTGCAGACAAGTAAAGGCTTTTGAACAAAACCAACATGTATTTGTAAGTGAAACTATTTCTGAATCTTGTTTAGTTTCAAATAAAACAAGCGAAATTGGTTCTGTGTTCCCACTCTACCTCTACCCAGAAGACGGAAGCGAACGCACGCCTAATCTCAATCCTGAAGAAATCCAAGCTTTTGAAAAAGCCTTAAATTTGCCTTTTTCGGCCGAAAAAACCACCAGGCCTGGTGATTTTTCGGTGACTTTTGTGCCACAAACCGAGTTTTGCCCAATTGACATTTTGGATTATATTTATGCGGTGTTGCACAGCCCAAGCTATCGTGAAACCTACAAAGAATTTTTAAAAACCGACTTTCCGCGCGTGCCTTATCCAACGCCCGAGACCTTTTGGCCATTGGTGAGCTTGGGCGGGCAAATTCGCCAATTGCATTTAATGGAATCGCCCGCCTTAGACCAAGCCATTACCCCTTATCCCGTTGCAGGCAGTAATGTGGTGAGCCGTAAAATCAGCAAAACCAGCCCAGGGTATGAAGCGATTGATGACACGCACGGTAAGGTGTGGATTAACGATAACCAATATTTTGACCAAGTACCGTTGTTAGCCTGGGAGTTCTACATAGGCGGCTACCAACCCGCGCAAAAATGGCTAAAAGACCGCCAAGACCGTGAACTCAGTTTTGACGACATTATGCACTACCAAAAAATCATCGTCGCCCTAGTAGAAACCGATAGATTCATGAAGGAAATAGATGCAATTTGGCAAATTTCAGGTAATAACTATGGCGAATGAGATTGAATTAAATACGCTGGAAGATATCAAACTTTTAAAAGAGAGCTGCAGTTTAGAGTGCAAATTAGCCACAGGCAAGGATGGTAAAGGCAACCTGCCCAATGATTTTTGGGAAACCTACTCTGCCATGGCCAATACTTATGGCGGTATTGTTTTACTGGGTATTCAAGAGAAAAAAGGTCAGTTCAGCTTGGTTGGTCTTGAGAACATTGATACCGTTAAGGCTCAATTAGTGAATGGTGCAAATAACCCACAAATTGTGAGTGCCAACTTATTAAAAGATGAACACATTGAAACAATCTCTATTGAATGCATTCAATTTTTAAAAGTCATTATTCCTGAGGCAACTCGAAAAGATAGGCCTGTTTATTTAAAACAAACGCCTATTAAAAATAGTTATCGTCGCTTAAATGAGTCTGACCAAAAAATGTCAGATGAAGAGGTAAAGCGCGCTTTAGCGGAGCAGATGAATGACAGTCGTGATAATGAAATCTTAATTGGCTATGGTTTAACCGATTTGCATGAAAAAACTTTGCAAGATTATCGCCAGACATTTGCCGTGCGCCAACCAACGCACCCTTTTAATAAATTAGATGATTTGGCCTTTCTTGAGCGCATTGGCGCTTGGCGACGAGATCGCGAAAAAGATATCGCAGGCTTAACGATTGCAGGCTTGTTGATGTTTGCAGAAGACCATACGATTCAAGATATTCTTCCTAATTATCAATTGGACTATCAGGAACGCCCACAAGCCAAAACTGAAAACCGTTGGTCTGATCGAGTTACTTTAGATGGCACTTGGTCTGGGAATTTGTTTGATTTTTTTCATATTGTTTATCGCAAACTCACAACGGAGATTAAAGTTCCTTTTCAATTAGAGGGTGGTATCCGAAAAGAGGATACGCCTCTACATATTGCTGTGCGTGAAGCATTGTGTAATGTTTTAGTGCATGCCGACTATACTGGCCGTGCTTCTGTTTTAGTGGTTAAGAGACCTGATATGTTTGGTTTTAGAAACCCAGGGTTAATGAGAGTTCCTGTCAGTGTTGCAATTCATGGTGGCGAAGCAGACTGCCGTAATCGTTTAATTCATAAAATGTTTCGTTTTGTTGGAATTGGTGAGCAGTCTGGCTCTGGATTACCAAAAATATTTGATAGCTGGAAAGCTTACCATTGGAAAAAGCCGATGCTTGAGGAGGTTATCAAACCTAATGAACAGACCTTGTTAAAACTTTGGATGACAGACCTTTTACCGCAAGGAAGCATGAGCTTATTAGCAAGACATTTTGGAACAGAGTTTGGCCAAGTTAGTAACTTGGCACAATTAGCTTTAGGTATCGCTTTTAATGAAAAAACCGTCACCCATGAACGCTTATGCTCACTATCAACGGAACACTCGGCAGATGTGAGTAAAACATTAAATATGCTGGTCGAAAAAGGTTGGTTAAAACAAACGGGTCATAGCCGTGGAAGCGTTTATCACCTAACAACTTTAGATAGTATGATTCCCAAAGCTGACGATGTTTTTAATGAATCAAATACCCTAGGTTCAAACTCTAATACCCTAGGCTTAAGTTCAAATACCCTAGGTTCAAACTCTAATACCCTAGGCTTAAGTTCAAATACCCTAGGTTCAAACTCTAATACCCTAGGCTCAGAAAATAGAGATGAATTTGGTCGATTGATTTCACCCTCTGAATATCATCGTTTTCCGTTTATTGATGAACTAACACTTTTAACAGAACCGACGCTTATAAAACTCCATGAAATAGCAAAAGAACCTAGAACCAAAAAACGGGTCTCAAGTGATGTGATGGAAGCCGTTTTATTGAACTTATGCAAAAACCAATATGTTTCAATTTCAGTATTATCTGAATTAGTAGAGCGTACCCCAGACTTGCTTCGTAAAAGTTACCTATCGAACATGGTCAAAACAAAAAAATTAGAACTGGCCTTTCCAACTGAAATCAGCTCACCTAAACAAGCTTATATTTATATTGTTAAAGAAAAAAACATGACTGAGTTAACGATTTGAAATGTGCGGAGTTTTATCCTGTTCTATGGGATTTTAGTGGCTTTATATTAGCGTTAAACTTGACACAGTGGCCGCTGCCACTATGATGGCGACTCAATTGAAATAAAGTTAATGTCGACTTTTTTCAGAAAACGATTAATCGTTATAAGGAGTTTGTATGAAGTACGTTGTTACTACGGATAAGGATGTGGATACCGTTTGCAGTGAAATGGAAACGGTGGTTCCTGCACATCAGTTTGGCATTGTTGCCGTGCATGATTTGCAAGAAACTATGCAGAAAAAAGGTGTTGAGTTTGATAAGGCCGTAAAGGTTTTTGAGATTTGCAATCCTAAAAAAGCGAAAGCGGTTTTGGAAAAAGACATGGATTTGGCAATTGCCTTACCCTGTCGTATTGCGGTGTATGAAGATAATGGACAAACCAAAATCAGTATGATGGCACCGGCCGCTATGCTAAAAGCACTGAATCCTGATCCTGAATTAGAAGTGATTGCGTTGGCGGTTGAGTCAAGCTTTAAAGCGATGATGGATCAACTCAAGTAGACTTAGCAGTCGATTAGTAGAGCAACCCAAAAAGCCACAGTGGAATGCGCTTTTTATGACCGACTTCCAGGTCGTCTAAGGCTAAAAAGGCCTGGTCTTGATGCTGGATTTGCGTTGTTTTTTTCTGGGCGCCACTCACTTCAAAAATGTATTGATCATTCACCAAAAAATCACCTTGATCATGATAATGCACCTGATGTTGATAACTGAGTTGAGAGACGAAAAAGCTTTCTCTCAGGCTGCCGGTATTCGGGTTGGCACACAATACTTGAAATAGGTTCGGGTTATTGAGCAGTAATTTATCGGGCTTATTGACCGCACGCATTCCTGAACCGCCTCTTAAACTGTACAGTAAATCAGCAGATTGCATCAGTTCAATATATTTGGCTAAGGTTGGCCAAGAGGTGCCAACCGCGCTACTGATTTTGGCCTTGTTTAGTTCAACGGGCGGTGTAGAACAGACCATGTATAAAATTTTTTTCAGTTTATCGAGTTTGTTGGAATCAATATGAAAGAGTGAGGTTAAATCAACATCAATGGTGTGATTAATAACCTCTAATAATTTGAGCGGATAATTTTCCAATGATTCTTGGTAAAAGGGGTAAGCGCCTGTTTCACAGTAGCGACGAAAATATTCAATCGGTCGAATTTTTTGAGTGATTTCAAAAGCCACTTCTTGGTGAGATTGCAGTAGGGATTGCAAAGGGATCACAGGTAAATTTAAGCCGGTTTCAATTTCGATATATTCTCGTAAAGATAAAATGGGTAAATGAAACATGACCGCACGTCGCGAAAGGTCGGCACTCATTTTAGTGAGTTGTAGCGCGGAAGAGCCTGAAAAGATCACTTGTAAATCAAAGGCGTCGTAAATCGCTTTTAGCGCACTGCCAAAATCTTTGGATTTGTGAATCTCATCCAGTAGGAGTAACTTGCCGCCTTCTTGGTAAAAGGTTTGTGCCAATGTCAATAAATCTTCTCCTGCCATCGCAGGGTGGTCACAGGATAAATAGAGTATTTTGGTTGGCGAGAGTTGAGAGGAATGAGCGTATTGCAACATTATCGTCGTTTTGCCGCTGCCTCTTGCACCGCGAATGCCGATTAGACGATCAGAAAAATCCATTTTGTCGAGTAAAAAGCGTCGATAGCTTGGCACAGAACGAGCCAAGATAAAGTTTGAGGTTTGCCGTAGGATGTCATTAATCATGGTTTAGTCCAAAATGGGGTTTGCTATAAAGTCCACTTTATACAAAAGCCTTATTGATAGCAAATGAATTTTAATACCCTAACAGGATTAATCTGGCGATTTAGAACTCGGTGGTGACTTTGTTTCGACCGGATTCTTTGGATTCGTAGAGTGCTTTATCGGCTTTGGAGACGGCATCATCCAGATCATTGCCGGAAAAGGTAATGCCTTGACTGATGGTAAATTTAACGCCGGTTTGTTTTTCTGATTCGGTTTCGATGGTGTGGCGTAATTTTTCGCAGAGATCTTCCACTTCACTGGTGTCTTCAATGGCACCAAATACACAGAATTCTTCGCCGCCAAAGCGAGCCACCAAATAGTTGGCAAAGATGGTTTGTAAACTGTGCGCCGTAAACACAATGGCCTCATCGCCTTTTTGGTGTCCATGGGTGTCGTTGACCGCTTTGAAATGGTCTATATCCGCCATCAGGGTAAAAAAGTACCCTTCTTGTTGTTGAATTTTTTTGAATTGGGTGTTTCCTGCTTCAAAGAAGTAGCCACGGTTATAAAGTCCTGTCAGGGCATCGGTTTGTGAGAGTCGTTCAATGGCTTGATAGGTTTCAGCTTGTTCGATGTTTTGATTCACTCGGGCATAAAACTCTTCGGGGGTGAAATTGGTATTAAAGAAGTCGTTGACACCATATTTCATCAGTTTAATGGCTTCGGTAATGTTTTTGCTGTCTTCACAGACAATAATCGGCAAATGATTTTGACTAAAGGTATCCCGCACTTTTTTTGTAAGTTCAAAAGCATTATTGGTGGCATCTGTTTGCACGCCGTCTATGACAACTAGACTTGGAACGGTGTTTTCGAGATCGGAAAGCAATTCGGATGAGTGCTCATAGAGGCTGACTTTAAATCGGTGGTTGCGCAACATGCCTAGAATCATGGAGCTGTTGTGATTTGTGGAACTGAGCATCCAGACTTCACGCTGGGCATTTTTATAAAGTCGATGCGTAATGCCAACCGCATAACGGATTGAGGAGAGGGTGTCTTTAATCACATAATCGGCGACTTTTAAGCGGAACATTTCTTCGCGGGTTTCTTCTTTAAAAGAGCCGGTTAACACCACGGTGGTAATATGTTGGCTTTTAAGGTAGTGCACGATTTCACCATTTGCTGAATCGGCTAGATGGAGGTCGCTGAGGCAGACAGCAATGTTTTTTCCTGAGCTTATAATTTGTTTGGCTTTGGCCATGGTATCGGCTAGATAAATGGGGCGCGAGGTCAGCTTTTCAAGTTCACTTTTTAGCAAACTGGCAATGGATTTTTGATCTTCAATAATTAAAAAGCAATCAGATGACATAGCGGAGTTCTCGTGAATGATGGATATTCTTATTAAGAAATTAGTTACTCACTATACATTTTTTAAAGAGGCGTAACAAGCCAATTTTGGGGTGAATTTTGACCAGGCCTGGTGATTTTTACACATAATAGGCATAAAAAAATTACTAATAAAAAGTGATTATTGGGCTATTGTTATATTTAGCGTTTGCGCTGACGCTATCGTCGGGGGAACTTTGTTATAATTCAGCGCCTGATAAAAGCATCGACAAAGCTGATGCCAATGAAAAGAGATCCTTTATTCAACCATGTTATGTCAAACCTATCCTGAACACTATGCCGATCAACTCGTTGAGAAGCAGCAACGCCTGGCTAATTTGCTTGGCGATTTGCCACAGTTTTCATGCTTTGCGTCTTCGCCGTCACATTATCGTGCGCGTGCCGAATTTCGGGTTTGGCATGAGGGTGATCGGCTTGATTATGTGATGTTTGACCCGGACACAAAGCATAAAAAAATTATTTTGAGTTGTCCAATGGTGTTGAAGTCGATTGATGAGCTGATGCCCAAACTGATTAAAAAAATTGCGGCCAGTGTAGCGTTGAAACACAAACTATTTGAGATCGATTTTTTAGCCACCTTGAGTGGCGAGATGTTGGTGACCTTAATCTATCGCCGTTCTCTGCAACAGAAAACAGATCAAGGCGTTATCACCGATCCGGAGTGGTTAGAAGCCGCAGATCGTTTAAAGGCCGGTTTGCCCATTACCCATTTGATGGGTCGGGCACGGAAACAAAAAATTTGCTTGGACGCAGATTTTGTCACTGAGCAATTAATGGTGGATGGCAGACGTTTTCAGTATCAGCAGGTTGAAAACAGCTTTACCCAGCCCAATGCGGAAATGGCGCAGAAGATGTTGCATTGGGCACGAAAAATGGCCGTTGAAGCCAATCCGAATCAGCAAGGGGATTTGATTGAGTTGTATTGCGGCAATGGTCATTTTTCAATTGCCTTGGCTGAACACTATCGTCAAGTTTTAGCCACTGAGATTTCCAAAACTTCGGTGGCGTCCGCTCAAGTCAATTTGAAAGCCAATCAAGTCGAGAATGTCACCGTTGTAAAAATGGCGGCAGAAGAGATTTCGGCAGCCTTGCAAGGTCAATCGTTTCAGCGGTTAAGAAATATTGATTTAACGGCTTATGATTTTCGGACAATTTTTGTCGATCCGCCTAGGTCAGGCTTGGATGATTTAACTCGGTCAATGGTGACTCAATTTGACACGATCATTTATATTTCATGCGACCCTGAAACCTTAGCAAGAGATTTAGCGATTATTTCACAAACGCATCAATTGGTGGCAACCGCGTTGTTTGATCAATTCCCTTACACGCACCATATTGAAAGCGGTGCCTTTTTACAAAGGAAGAAACCATGATACTGGCTTGGTTAGGGGCACTCAGTATCGGCTTGAGCTTAGGGCTATTGGGGTCTGGTGGTTCTATTTTAACCGTCCCGGTTTTGATTTACCTGGTGGGACAAGACCCAAAGGTGGCCATTGCCGGTTCTTTGTTAATTGTGGGCATTATTAGTCTGTCTTCGGCATTGCCCTATGCGATGCAAAAGCAAATTCGTTGGCGCACGGCAGTGTTGTTTGGTGGGCCGGGTATGTTGGGAGCCGCTTTAGGTGCGTGGGGTGCGCATTATGTGAGCAGTACGCTGCAAATGTTGGTATTTGCCGCTTTGCTATTATCAGCAGCCTATTTAATGTTTAGACCCGTTAAGTTGGATGAAACGGATTGTCCAACGTCTGAACGTGCCTTTTATAAAATTGCGTTAGACGGATTGGTGGTGGGTGCCATCACCGGTCTGGTGGGGGTTGGTGGCGGTTTTTTAATTATTCCGGCCTTGGTGTTACTGGGCGGTTTACCCATGCGATTGGCAGTGGGAACCAGTTTGGTGATTATTGCCGCAAAATCATTTGTGGGGTTTGCGGCTTACTTAAAAGTATTGGAAGCCCAGTCACTTAGTATTGATTGGCATATTATCTTGTTATTTTCAATTATTGGTGTGATCGGCGGCTGGCTTGGGCATAAAGCCAGTAGCATGGTTAATCAAGCCCTTTTAAAACAAGTCTTTGCGGTGTTTTTAGTGTTGATGGGGGCTTTTATTTTGTGGAAAAATATTGGCGGCTTAATGGCTTAACAACCAAACAAGCCTCTAATCATCTTCCACCCGGCGATGGCCGGCGCCCTGACGGTGTTGAACGGCTGTTAGCCTATCGCCTTCCAATTCATAGGCTTGAGCAAACCCTTTCACAAAATTGGCTTTAATGGGGGTGAGTTCAAACAGGTGAAAATCTGCCAGGTTGCGAAGGATCGAAATCATCTCGCCTAATTGCGCTTGCATGGCATCTAATAGTCCTGGCCAATCGGCATCGGTTCGTGCAATCGGCCGCGCCACAACTTGTATCGTTGCACGTTTGCGAGCGAATAAGTTACCGGCATCTTCTTCCGGCTCAATAAATAAGAGGCTCGCTGTTGGTGTGGTCATCAGGTTTTCAGTGTGCTGAGCCAATTCAGAAATAAAAATATAAAAATGGCCATTTTGTTGCAAAATTGGCGCATAACTGGCATCGGGCGTGGCAGATTGATTAACAGTTGCTAAAATAGCAGACTGGAATGAAGCGATATACGTATGGAAATCATCGGCAATTTGATCGACAGCAGGTTTCATCAAGGCATTCCTAAAATAATCCCAATTTTAACGCAATAGCAGCTTGGAAGGAATGTCATTGTCTATATCATCGAAACGATTCAGGTTAACCCCGTTTGGCAAACCACCGATATTGCTGTTTTGGCTGGGGTTGCTCGTTTTGGCACTGGCGAGTTTTTCTTTATCCTTGGGCGCGATTCCGATCGCCTTAAACGAACTTTTTTTCAGTTTAGTGGGTCAATCTAACCCTCCACAAACGGCGATGATTGTGACTGAAATTCGATTGCCTCGTGTGGTGTTGGCCATTTTAGTGGGGGCAGGCCTGGGTATTTCCGGCGCCGCTATGCAAGGTTTATTCCGTAATCCCTTAGCAGATCCGGGATTGGTGGGGGTTTCCAGTGGTGCCGCTTTGGGCGCGGTGACGATAATTGTATTGGGGGCGACCTGGTTCCACAGTTGGCTGAGTTATTTGGGGGTTGCCGCCTTACCCTTGGCGGCTTTTTTAGGCGGACTGGCGGTGACCAGTGTTATTTACCGACTATCAACCCGAAACGGTCAAACCGATGTTGGGCTGATGTTACTGGCCGGCGTGGCATTGAATGCCATCACCGGGGCCGCGATTGGTTTATTAAGCTATTTTGCTACGGCAGAGCAATTGCGCTCACTCACTTTTTGGAGTTTAGGGTCTTTGGCCGGTGCGAACTGGACATCCATCTCAATGGTTTCGTTTCCCATTTTATTAGCCGTGTTCGGATTGCCATTTGCGGCAAGAGGGCTGAATGCCTTTTTAATGGGTGAAGCCGTCTCGGCACACATGGGCTATGGAGTTAAACACCTTAAATGGTCGGTTATCGGCTTAACCGCGTTAGCAGTGGGGGCAGCGGTTTCAGTCAGTGGTGTGATTGGGTTTGTGGGGTTGGTCGCACCGCATATTGTCAGATCTTTGACCGGTCCCGATCATCGGTGGGTGATGCCGGGAAGTGCCTTGGTTGGTGCGATTTTGGTGCTTGGATCGGATATGGTTGCGCGTAGTTTGCTGGCACCGTCAGAAATTCCCATCGGTATTATGATGTCGGCAATCGGCGGCCCCTTCTTTTTATGGTTGCTGATGCAGCGCCGACCGAGAGTGGGGTTTTAAATGTTACGTACCCATCACTTATCCATTAAGCTGAATCACCAGCCCATTTTGACCGATCTGAATCTCACCTTTTCGCCTGGAAAGCTGACGATTTTATTAGGACCCAATGGTGCCGGGAAAACCACCTTGTTAAAAAGTTTGAGCGGAGACCTTCCCGAGGCAGACTCCCAAGTCTCGCTAGCCGAAAACTTGCTAGAGACATTTTCATCGGAAGATTTGGCAAAACATCGCGCCGTGATGCCGCAATCGATTCAATTGGATTTTCCTTTTCGGGTTGCCGAAGTGGTCGAAATGGGATTGATTCATCAGTTTTCTGCATTGAATCGGCCAAGCAAAGTGATGGAAGCTTTGTCGTGGTTTGATATGACAGCGCTCGCGCAGCGGAATTATTTAACGCTTTCCGGTGGGGAACAGCAGCGAGTGCAATTGGCCAGAGTGTTTGCGCAAATCGGCTTTCAAACCGAACTCGACAGTCGCTATTTGCTGCTGGATGAATGTACCGCTCATTTAGATTTAGCGCATCAGCACCAAGTGTTTAAATTGCTTAAAAATTGGGTGAAAGAACGCAGAATCAGCGCAATCATGGTATTACATGATTTAAATTTAGCATCACAATATGCCGATGAACTGGTGTTAATGCACCAAGGAAAATTGGTTTGTCAAGGCAGTGTACAGCAGGTGTTAACCGAACAGCGTATTGCACAAGTTTATGGTATCGATGTCACGATTCATCGTCATGTGAATGCGTGGCCAATGGTTGTGCCCAATTAACTGTGGGTTTTAATGAAGTCTTGAAACATTAAAAAGGGTAAGGGCTTAGAGAAGTAGTAGCCTTGGATGTCATGGCAACGGCGTTTTTCAAAAAAAGCCAATTGGGTTTGTGTTTCTAGACCTTCCACAGTCACTTTTAAGTTGAATGTTTGCGCCAAGGCCATAATGGCATTGACAACGGCCACACTTTCGTTGGAGTCGGGCACTTCGTCAACAAACGACTTATCTATCTTGAGTCGGGTAATCGGTAATTGTTGTAAGTAGTTCATTGAGGAATAGCCGGTACCAAAGTCGTCAATGGCTAAATCAATGCCCATTTTCCGGAACTCCCCGAGTGTTTGAATGGCCGATTGTTCATTGGTGGCGATATAGCTTTCGGTCACTTCCAGTTCGAGCGCCTTGGCCGGCATGTTTGTGGCTTTTAAGGCGGCTTTTACTGTGCTGAGCATATCGCTGTATTGCAGTTGGATATTAGAAACATTGACGCTGATTTGATCAAGGTTGATTCCCGCATCCTTTAGTCTAGACCAATCTGAGCAAGCTTGATTGAGAACCCATTGACCGATTTCAATAATGAGGTGTGTTTCTTCGGCAATTGAAATAAATTCATCCGGGTATATTTGGCCTAAACTGGCGCTGTTCCAGCGTAACAGCGCTTCTGCACCAACCACTTTTTTGGTGTGAATATCAATTTTCGGTTGGTAATGAAGGCGAAATTCATTGCCTATTTTGAGCGCCACTTTCAATGCTTGAATAATTTCTGTGCGCCTTTCAATAGAATCTGAGAGGTTTTTGGAATAGAAGCAGTAATTGTTTCGGCCATTGTCTTTGGCCATATACATGGCTAAATCAGCATTTTTGGTCAGCGTGATCGCGTCTTGCCCATGATCCGGGTAAACGGCGATACCAATACTGGTTGAGATGTTAATTTCATGTTCAAAACATTTGAAAGTGGGTTCAAAAGAACGAATAATGTTGAGCGAAATTCTCTCTAAGTCTTGCCGCGAATGAAATCGGTTGGTGAAGATATTAAATTCATCACCACCAATTCTTGCCAAGCCGTCATCTTGGTGTAGCGACTCTTTGAGTCGTTCAGCGACTTTTTGCAGTAATGTATCACCCACATCGTGCCCTAATGTATCGTTGATTTGTTTGAATTGATCTAAATCCAAAAACATGACCGCTAAGGGGCGTGAATGATGCTTGGCGAGGTTTAGCGCATACTCCAGTTCAAGGTTGAATAAACTACGATTCCCTAATTCTGTCAGCGAATCATGGGTGGAGACGTATTCGAGGTGTTCATGGGAGATTTTGAGTTCAGATTCTCGATGATCAATTGTTTGTGCCAGTTCATTGATTTGGCTAGAAATATCTTCGAGTTCATCCCCTGTTTTGACTAGAGGCGTCGGGCTGTAGTCCCCTTGTTTGATTTTGGCAATTTGCTGCATCAAATGGTTGATGGGGATTGATAATCGTATTTTTAAAAACTGATAGGCAATAAATAAAGCGACTGAAATCATCAATAATAAAAATAAAAGCAATTGTTTGCGGTTAGCAGTAAGCGCTTTATTCAAATGGGTTTTGTCCCATTCAAGCAATAAGTAAAGGGGGGAGTCTTCGGTGCTGAAACTGTAAATACTTTGATAGTCTTGGGCAGATTCAATAAAGTGGGTTTGTCGCTGTTTGGCGGTGAATAGGGGTTGAGCAAGGTCTTTATATTGAGGTGAGCTGGTCATGGATAAATTGACATTCAGTTCATCCGAAACCGATTTAAAATAGCCCGAATTTAATCTATCCGCCATTTCAAAATGGGCAAACGTTTTGTCAGAATTTTCTTTAAAGGTACTCTCGTGGGCAATAATGTATAGGCTGTTATCTAAATAGTGATAGGTGACAAGGCTGCCATGTTTTAATTGCGGTTGGGTGTAATATAATAAGTGTTTAAATTTGATCGAATGCGGGGCATGATAGGCTAATTTTTTATAGTCGTCTTCAGATTCCTGTTTGCTAAATAAGACTTTTTCGCCGTTTTCGTAAGAAATAAAATTGAGTGAATAGCCTTTTTCATTTTCATAAACAAACGCAATTAATTCTTCATTTTGATCATAAAGCGAAATGAAATGATTAAACGCATTTTTGACCTTTTCTAATAAGATATTTGCAATAATCTTTTTTTCTTCATCCAATAAAATCGCATTATAGTTTTGCTTGTCTTGATAATTATTAACCAGTGCAATGGAGGCATGAAGGGTTTTGTCTTGTGCGATTTGGTTTACGCCTTCCTCCAGTTTGAGTTTGGTCTTTTCAATATCCGTCACAACGCGATTTTCAGCATAACTGAATTTTAAACGCGTTTGGTTTTCATCGTTTTGTTTCAAAAAGAAATCAAAATATACCCCCATAATGGTTACAGTGATAACAATCGTCACTATGAGGATAAAAGAAATTTTGGTATTTAGAGTTGTTTTGTTCATGAAGGTGTTGTTGATTGACCCTGACTAGAAAATCGGTTTAACAGCATTGACATTGGTTTGATCAACAATTTTAACAGGGATAAAGTAGTGCTTGGGAACCGTGTCTCCATTTAAGATTTTCACGGCAAACTCAACCGATTTTTTGCCCCCTAACGGAAAGAGTACAGATGCAGTTTGTGTGCCTTTACGGATTGCTTCTTGGGCTTCACTGGTGTAATCACAGCCGACGGTAATTAACTTAGATGGATCCATATTAAATCGTTGTAAAGCACTGCGAGCGCCGCTCAGCATACTGTCGCTTTCAGAAAAGATGGCATCGACTTCAATCCCTTCTTTCAGCAACTTTTCCATTTCAATAATGGCGTCTCTGCGTAAATAGTTGCCGGTGCGTTTGATGATTTCTATTTTGGGATATTTTGCCATTTCCCGTAAAAATCCCTGGCTGCGTAAGTGAGTCACATCGGCAGTTTGAATGCCTTCCATTAATAAAACCCGGCCTTGACCGTTGAGTTTGTCAGCAATATAGCTTGCACCTAACTGGCCGATTTTAACATTGTCAGAATTGATAAATGTCGTGTAGCTTTTGGAATCAATACCTCTGTCTAAAATAATCACAGGAATGCCACTTTGATAGGCTTTGGTGATCACCGGCACCACCGCTTTGGCGTCATTGGTGCCGACGATGATTAAATCGACTTTTTGTTGAATAAAGTGATCGATTTGATAAATCAGTAAA
Source organism: Piscirickettsiaceae bacterium CG07_land_8_20_14_0_80_44_28 (assembly GCA_002779995.1). GTDB lineage: Bacteria > Pseudomonadota > Gammaproteobacteria > Thiomicrospirales > Thiomicrospiraceae > Hydrogenovibrio. Next base: position 80,442 of record PEWX01000059.1, on the reverse strand, counting down.
GACGTTTTGCCCTTCGCATTTGAGGCAATAAACCGTAAATCAGGGTGAGCGGCAACCGCTTCTTGCACTTCATTCACTTGAGCCTTTCTAAAATCGTTTGCCATATCATCTTGCGCAAAGGCGATGGTTTTTTGGCTGGCAGCGATAGACAAGCCGGGCAAAAGCAACACAAACAACAATAGAGGGGTAATAGGCTTCATGAATTATCTTTTTCTATTTTGAAATAATTTGCGATTTTACCTGAATGATGATAACTATGGGAATTTTATCTGATAATATCTTTTTTTAGGGTATTGATTTTAGGAGGAATAATGCGGGTGGTTTCAGTGAATGTGGGAAACATTCAAGCTTATCCTTGGCGGGGGGAAACGGCATCGGCAATTGCCAAGCAGCCGTGTCAATTGCCTGTCGAGGTTGCCAAGCAAGGTCTTGTCGGTGATCAACAAGCCGATAAAATCAATCATGGTGGTGAGGATAAAGCGGTAATGGTGATTCCTGAATCGAATTATGCTTTGCATGGCGTTGCCGAACAGCCATTTGGATTTTTGGGTGAAAATTTAACCCTGGCCGGGCTTGACGAGTCTGATGTTCAGGTCGGTGACCAGTTGCAAATCGACAGTGTGTTATTAGAAGTCAGTCAACCACGCTCTCCTTGTTGGAAGCTGGGACAAATCAATGGCGATCAGCGTTTTGTGAAACATTACAGTTTGTCAGGTCGGGTGGGCTTTTATTGTCGGGTGTTAAAAGGCGGTGAAATTTCACCAGGCCTGGGCGTTTCTGTGCATAAAACGGGATCCGGTGCTGATATTCAACGGTTGTTTTTAGCCAAGTTTCACCATCAAAGCTTGGATGATTGGCAGCTATTAGCCGAAGCCGTTACGCTTAAAGCGCTCTCGCAAAGCTGGCGTGAGGAAATCAGCCGCTTGCTAGCCAACCAATTACCTTAATCCAACTACGGATTCCATTCCTGTTTAAGCCTAAGCCGTGTAAAATAACGCGTTTAATCAAACCTGTTTAATAAAGAAGTTCTATGATGACTGAATCCCACGCTATGACGACCCCATCTGAATCCCTGCAAGACGCGCCTGCCGACCTGTTACGCCCGCCAAAATCCATCTTAAAATTGGTGGGTCGAGCCATTGCACAATTTCAAATGATTCGTGAAGGTGACCGGATTTTATTAGGGCTGTCGGGCGGAAAAGATTCACTGTCATTATTATTGGTGTTAAAGCATTTACAGCGTCATTCTCCGGTTAAGTTTGAATTGGCGGCTTGTACGATTGATCCTGAAATTCCGGGGTTTGATCCCTCGCCGCTTAAAGAATGGGTTGCCGCCCTGGGGGTGCCTTATTTTTTTGCGTCCGAAGATATGGTTGCGCTGGCGGATGCACACATGAAAGGCGATTCGTTTTGCAGCTTTTGTTCTCGTCATAAACGCGGCACGCTTTATACCGTGTGTCGTCGTGAAGGCTACAATGTCTTGGCGTTGGCTCAGCACTTGGATGATTTGGCTGAAAGTTTTTTGATGTCGGCGTTTAATGCCGGTGAGTTACGCACCATGAAAGCGCATTATTTGAACAATGAAAAAGATATTCGCATTATTCGTCCGCTGGTACGCGTGCGGGAATCACAAACGCGTGCCTTTGCCCAAGCCGCAGGGTTACCGGTAATTCAGGATAACTGCCCGGCCTGTTACAGCAAACCGCAACAACGTCAAAAGATGAAAGAGTTGCTGTTGGCACAGGAGCAACAAAATTCGCACCTGTATGCCAATCTTTGGCACGCCATGCAACCACTGGTGGCCGATGATAACCATCAAGGCGCAGCCGCATTAAATTAAAATAATGTTGGGGTCTGTCCCCAAATATTATTTACTTTGTGTAAACAAAGAAAGGAGGTAATTTTATGGCCAAGCTTGCGATTGATACAAAAATCCAAAAATGGGGGAATAGTCTTGGTCTAAGCGTTTCCGGTGCAATCAAAGATATCCCCCATTTCACCGAAAATACCCCTGTAAAGGTCGCAATCTTTGAGGATGGATTCATCGTTAAAAAAACGCTTCAACCGTCTGATTTTTTACCCTTCTCTGAAGCTCAGTTGCTTGAAGAACCGGATGCTTTTACATCGCATGGCGAATTACCGGCGTCGCCTTTGGAAAGCGAGATAATTGAATGAACCAAAAGTATATCCCTGAACGTGAAGATATTATTTGGTTAGATTTTCAACCCACTAAAGGGAAAGAAATTGGCAAGTACCGACCTGCAATTACAGAAGTGTCTTTAACCAATCTCGATAAGCCCTCCGTGGTTGCTTCGAGTTTAGTTCAAACCCTGTCATGGAAAGATCGTAATTTTGGGGACAGACCCCAACAATGTTGGGGTCTGTCCCCAAGTGTAAGAAGTAGAATCTAACAATGGCGAAATCCTCTCAAAAAGCCGTTCAAGGCAAGCTGATTATTGGTTTATTGCGATTTTTTTCTTGGTGGTCTTTACCGGTTAATCATCGTTTTGGCGCAGTGATGGGTTGGTTATTATGGAAACTCCCCTCCCAGCCCAAACGCATATCGAAGATTAATATCGAGTTGGCTTTCCCTTATCTTTCTGAAAATCAGCAACAGCAATTGTTAAAGAAAAGTTTGATGGAATTGGGGAAAACCACCACTGAACTAGGGGCTTTATGGTGCTGGCCGACTGATAAAATATTGAAAAAAATTCAAGGTGTCAGCGGTGAGTCTTATATTAAAGAAGCCTTTGCGCAGGGACAAGGGGTGATGGTGTTATCGCCTCATATCGGCTGCTGGGAAGTGGTTGGGCTTTATCTGGCGCAAAATTATCCCATGACCATTCTCTATCGACCCCCCAATATTCCTTACATGGAATCTTTTATGACTAAGGTTCGCCAAAGAGCAGGGGCGACACTGGTGCCGACCGATTTAACGGGCGTGAAGCGTCTGCGTCAAGCCTTACGCAAAAATGAATTGATTGGCATTTTGCCCGATCAAGATCCCGGCGCCAGCGGTGGCGTTTATGCGCCTTTCTTTAATCACCCGGCGAGAACCATGGTGTTGGTTTCCAAGCTGGCGGCAAAATCCAATTGTCGAGTGCTGACCATTGTCGCAGAGCGCTTGCCGGACGGGCAAGGGTATTATTTGCATATCACCCCCGCTGAAGCCGATGTGGCCAATACCGATGAAGCCATCGCCACCACTGCCTTGAATCGAAGCGTTGAAAAATGTGCTAAGCGGTTTTCCACACAATATCAATGGAATTACAAACGCTATAAACACCCGCCCAAAGGAACGGCTGACGTATACAAATTCTAGTGGACTGGCTTAAGTCTGACAGGCTGCTATTTCAAGATTTTAATGGATTCTTTATGATTGGTTTTGGATACAGTCGTGTCCATTTCTTTAAATATTTCTATATAATAATCTTCACTGTATCCTTTTAGAGTTATGAGATGCGTTTTCCACTGTTAGATGACACTGATGTTAGTCAAGCCTATGCCCGATATTTACGGAGCTTACGCAAACAAGCCAAGCTGTCTCGTGAAGCACTTGCTCAACGGAGTTGTGTGCCTGCTTCGACCATTAAGAAGTTTGAACTTACCGGGCAGATTTCATTTCGACAGCTATTGTTATTGTGGCAATCGCTAGATTCTCTTGATCGGCTTTATCAACTGACTCAAGCTAATATGGATCATGCCGCCTTGCCGACCAGCATTGATGAGGTACTCAAAGATGCCTTTTAAACCGATACAGAAACTGAATATTACTCGCACTCTTAGCACCGGAGAAGGTATTTCGGTAGGGGTTTTAGCGCAGAACCGACAGGGCGTTTTCTTTCAATACGAAGAAAGTTACATTAGCCGGTTTGGAAATTTATCCCCTTTCACTTTGCAAGCGAATACTCAAATTCAAATTGCGCCAGAGCAACCGCATCATGGGATACATGGCGTGTTTGATGACAGCCTTCCCGATGGCTGGGGAAGGCTGCTACAGGATCGCATTTTCCGGCAAAATGGCATTTTACCGGCTCAAGTGACGGCAATGGATAGGCTGGCGATGGTCGGTGACAGGGGAATGGGGGCGTTATCTTTTTTGCCTGTTTCCGAATTCTCATCTAAGGTTTGTTCAGAGTTTGATTTAGCGACTTTGGGGCTAGAGGCAGAAACCTTATTTGATGAGTCTTTATATGCTCATAAAGAGCAGGATAACATGGATGGTCATACCCAACAGGTGCTAGCGGCTTTAGTTGCTGGCGGAAGTTCAGGGGGTGGACGGCCAAAAGCGCAAGTCTACATGCAATCTTCTGATATGAAGCATTGTCGAACCTTTGCACAACCAGGCGATGAAGCTTGGCTGGTCAAATTCACTTCGAAAAACTTGCCGTTGGGTCACGAAGAAGGTTTGTGTGAGGCGGTCTATTTACAGATGGCCGAGCAAGCAAATTGCCAACCGCCTATTTGGCAGTTAATTGAAGCACCGGAAAACAGCGGTGCAGAAGCTTGGCTGGCGCTTAAGCGTTTTGATTATTTGCCACCCCATCAAGGTGCCCCACAAAAACCGGATATGGCAAACAATCAAAACGCCGGCCGTTTACATATGCACAGCGTTTGCGGTTTATTGGATGCGGATTTTCGAACGCCAAGTCTTGATTATTTTGACCTGATCAAAGCCAGCCGCCAACTTTGTAAATCACCGGCGGTAGGACAATTACAGTTCCGGCGTGCGGTATTCAATTTATTGGCAGCCAACCAAGACGATCATAGTAAAAACTGGGCTTTTTTGCAGTTGGATAATGGCCAATGGCAGGTCGCACCTTTCTATGATGTTACCTATAGTCCGCATCCATTTAATGAACATGCCACCGCATTTGGTGGCTACGGAAAAGCGCCACCGCTTAAAGTAATGCAAAAACTCGCCGCCAGTGCCGGTTTTGCAAAGTGGCGCGACGCGCAGCAGTGCATCTATGAAGTTTCCGAAGCACTGAGCCAATTTGCTAGTATTGCAAAACAACAAGGTATCAGCAAAACCACCGTGTCGGCGATTGAAAAAACATTGATCCGGCGAAGGCAAGAGAATGCCGAGTTTTTCATTTAAATGAGCCCTTTGCACGAGATTGGTGTCACGAATAAAAAGGGTTAAAATTTCCCCTATTTTTCTTTCGCATCCCACTCATGCAAAGGTCTCTATGGCATTATGTTTTTAATAAAATTATATTTTTCAAATGGTTATGATATGTTTGGCGGTAGAGTGTTTATTAGAAAATACTAATAAACATTGACAGGCTGTTAGCTCCTATGTAAACATTAAAAACCGCTGTGTGGTTCAAATGTTAAATTTACTAATAAAAGATAAAAATAAACTGTTGAGTCATTCAATTTAAGCTAAAAACCATTAACCAAATTAATAGTAAGGTTAAATGTAATAAAAAGTGACTAATCTGTACATATAGTCGTGGTATCGTCAATGCCGCTTGAAGCCAGCGGCGGCTTGCCTAAAGGCTTTAAAAAAAATAATAAATATAACGCTGTTTAAATAAAAAGGTTGCACGCCCATGTTAATCAAAACAAAATTAAATATTTTGTCAGTGGCGATCGTGTGTTCAATGATCGCTAATCTCATCGTAATCGACTATTCAATCAAGCATGCACAAGAGCTGGAGCATACCAAAACGATCTTAGAAGATGTTAAGCTTTATGAGCTCGAATTAAGAAAGCATGAAAAAGACTTTCTTGCACGTAAAGACATAAAATATCGCGCTAAGTTTGAACAGACCTATCAATCCTACCAAACCACCATAAAAGCCCTAGAAAAAGAGATGGATGCCTTAGGGCTTGACCTGATGGATTCTCGTCAGCTTCATAGCTATTTTTCTGCCTATGAAGACGGTTTTAATAAACTGGTTGCTGCTTATGAAACCGTCGGTTTAAATGAGAAATCCGGTCTTCAGGGTGAGCTCAGAAAACGGGTACATGAAATAGAGAAAACCATAAAGAACTTAAATAAGCCGCAATTGCTTGCCGATACGCTGATGTTACGCCGTCGTGAAAAAGACTTTTTGTTGCGAATGGATCCGAAATATCTTACAAAGTTTAACCATGATTATGCGATTTTTAGTGAACATCTGTATACCTCTGAATTGCCCGCTAAACTGACTATGCAACTACAAACCGAATTGGACGCTTATCGCAAGGCTTTTAAGGGTATGGCTGAGGGCTATGAAGTGATTGGCTTTACCGAAGAAAAGGGATTTAGAGGTGAGATGCGTCAATCAATTCATCAAGTTGATGGTGCATTGGAGAAGTTTCGCCAGACATTCAATGAGGCAATTGCCGCTAAAAACGAGGCCTTTTATCAACAATTGATGATTTTATATTTATTGCTAGCAGGCCTGGTTGTTATCGCGTTGGTTTTTGTGGTTCAAAAAATATCACGCAGCGCACAGACACTCACCAATGTTTTTGAAAACTTACAGCAGAATTATGATTTCTCAATCCGCAGTGACTTGGATGATAAGGATGAAATCGGCAAAGTGGGTAAAGTGCTCAATGGGCTTTTACAAAACTTGCAACAAGCCTTTGCTGAGATTAATTCAGCGACCAAAGCCTTGGAAAGAGGGGTGTTTGATCAAAAAGTCGAAGCCAATTATCAGGGTGATTTGGCTACGTTAAAATCCGGTATTAATGGCTCCATTGATAATGTCAAGCAAGTCATGTTTCAACTAAACAATACCTTAGATACCCTTTCTGAAGGTCGATTTGATGAGCAAGTTGAAATTTCTGCCGAGGGGCATTATCGACAAATGCTTGAAAAAACAGCTGATGTCATGACACAACTAAATGGCATTGTTTCCGATATTAATTCGGTGATGGCACGGGTAAATGAAGGCGATTTCAATGGTCGAATTGAAACCACGGCGCCGGGCGATTTAGGCGTGATGAAGCAAGGTATTAATACCTCCTTAGAACATATTGCCGATGCAATAGTCGCAATCAGTGATGTGGTGGCCGCCCAGGCTGCGGGCGACTTAACCGTTAAGTTACCGGATGGTCACTTTAAAGGCCAGTTGCACGATTTAAAAAATGCCATCAATTATTCATTGAACAAAATGTCGGAAGTGGTTGAAGTGGCGTCGCAAGTTTCTAAGGAAGTCAGTCTGGCAGCTCAAGAAGTCGCTCAAGGCTCAAATAGTTTAAGTCAGCGAGTACAAGAGCAAGCTGCCGCTTTGGAACAAACTGCTTCAACTATGGATGAAATGACCAGCCAATTAACTCATTCCACTGAAAATGCTCAGCAAGCAGCAAATTTAGCGGAAGAAGTACAAAACAAAGCGCAAAATGGCGAGCGGGTAATGCAAGAAACCATTGTGGCAATGCAGGAAATTCAAGCTTCAAGCGAGCGTATTTCAGACATTGTGAATTTAATTGACGGCATCGCTTTTCAAACCAATTTATTAGCGCTGAATGCTGCGGTAGAGGCGGCAAGAGCAGGTGATCACGGTCGTGGATTTGCCGTTGTGGCCGGAGAAGTGCGTAATTTGGCTCAAAAGTCGGCAGAAGCTGCCAAAGATATTAAAGGGCTTATTGAACAGAGTAGTGAGAAGGTCGGTCAGGGAGCGGAATTAGCCAATCGTTCAGGAGGTGTGTTAAAAGAAATTCATGCCTCAATTGCGGATATGAATCAAATGGTTCAACAAATTGCCCAAGTGTCACGAGAGCAGGCTGATGGTATTGGTCAGGTGAATCATGCCATTGTGCAAATTGACAATGTGACCCAACAAAATGCCGCTCTGGTCGAAGAAACTTCGGCCTCTTCTGAGAACTTAAATGGCCAAGCCGCCAAACTAAAACAGGAAATGGATTTCTTTAAAACGGCTTCGAGTGCTTCAATGCCAATACAGGCCTCTCGAAAAGCTTCTGTGTCAGTAACAATGACAGAGACCCCGGCAAAAACTTCCGATCAATCCAAATCGCTTGCTAAGCAGTCCAACCAAGAGATTGCGGCAACTGCAACAGAGTGGGAAGATTTCTAGGGTGTTTCGAACACCTTTTCCGGCTATGAAACTGCTGTTAGTTGATGACAATGCCATGATGCAAAAGATTCAAAGCACCATTTTACAGAAACTGGGTCATCAAACTTCGGTCGTGTCTAGTGGCCAACAAGCGCTTGCAGTGCTTTCCAGTCAAGCATTTGATTGCATTGTCATGGATATGCAAATGCCGGAAATGGACGGTTTAGAAACCACTAGACGGATTCGGAAAAGTGGTAATTTCACACCAATTATTGCCTTAACAGGTAATGATGATGATGCGTCAAAGCAGGCTTGTCTCCAAGCAGGAATGAATGGCTTTTTAACCAAGCCTATGCAAACGGCTCAGGTGAATTTAATGTTGGCAAAGGTGCTATCATGAGTCTGTTTCGTTTTTCCGTATTAATTTTGTTGCTATTGGCTAGTTACGGCATCGTCATTGAAATATTTTATTATGCCAAGTTGAAAGTGCAATTTTCCGAATTGGCTTATGAACACATTGAAAAAGACTTACTAGAACTTTCTGAGGCGGTTGCGCCTCTCATTGCTGATGATCGTAATGCGCCGGAAATTTATCAGCAAATGGATTGGGTTACTTTTACCAACCGGTTTGTAGATGACATTGTGATTGCTTCGCAAAATAAAATCTTATATTCCTCCAATATTAATTCAGCAGTGACGGATTCCATACAACATTTGGATATTTCTGAAGCGAATTTTCAGCCACAAAAACTTTTTGAACAAAAGCGGATACTTGTCAATAAAATTGAGATTTTACAAGGCCGTGAAGTTCAAACCTTGTCCGTGGGTTTTACGCCAAATTATCAAGCCTACGAATATCTTCTGGCGCAGCGTATCAAAACCTTCTTTATTTATTTAATTATATTGCCCTTCATTGGCGTGCTTATTTTTATTGAGATATTGAGGCGTTACATTATTAAGCCTTTAAATCAACTGGTGGACTATGCTTTTAACCCTTGTCAGGTGTTGCCAGCTTCTCCCATTACTGAGTTGAATTCCATTTATTTGGCAATGAAGAAGGCTTTTGCCGGATTGGAAGATGATAAACGACTGTTATATCAGAAAGTCAGAACAGATAGTTTAACCGGACTATGCAATCGTTTGGCATTGAAAGAGCATATTACAGAACTCGTTAATGTTTCTGACCCAAAAAAACGTGGTTTTTCTTTGCTGTTTTTGGATTTTGATGACTTTAAATATATTAATGATTCCTTAGGGCATGATAAAGGCGATCATATCCTTTGCTGTGCGGCTAAGGCGCTGCAATCACATTCGCCCTCGAATAGTTTTTTAGCACGTGTCGGCGGTGATGAATTTGTTATGTTGGTTGCTGATTGTGAATCCAAGATGCGTTTGGAAAAGCTGATGCAAGCCTTAATAAATGCTTTGTTGAACCTCGGTAATTGTTGTCATAATAGTTTTGCTGTGAGTTGTAGTATTGGTGTTTGTTGCTATCCTGAAAATGGCAAAAATTATGTAGAGCTAATGCAAAAAGCCGATATTGCCATGTATGAAGCTAAGCGACTGGGTAAAGGTCGCTATTATTTTTATTCACCTCAGTTGAATGAACGCGTTCAGAAAAATATCGAATTGGATCATTCGATGCGGCAAGCCTTACAAAATCAAGAATTTGTTTTGTATTACCAACCAAAGATTGATTTAAAGACCAAAACGGTTGTTGGGGCTGAAGCGTTAATCCGTTGGATAAAGCCGAATGGAGAGGTGATTTCACCGGCAGACTTTATTCCGATTGCAGAATTAAATGGGTTTATCGTGCAATTGGGCGAATGGGTTTTGGAAGCCGCATTTACACAACTCCAGCTTTGGTCAAAACGTTTGCCGGACTGTGTGTTATCGATTAATGTGTCGGCGCGACAGCTTGCGGAACCCGGGTTTTGTGATTATTTAAAATCTTTATTGGCTAAGTATCAACTTGATCCCAAAAAAATTGATTTAGAGGTGACGGAATATTTATTTTTTGATCACTCGGTAGATAATTTGAAAACAGTTAATGCTATAAAATCAATGGGTTTTTCTATCTCGTTGGATGATTTCGGCACCGGATTTTCATCTTTGTCTTATCTCAAAAAATTTCATGTTGATCAAATCAAAATTGATAAAAGTTTTATTGATGACTTTGATTCAGAAAGCGGCGCTATTTTTATTGAAACCATCGTGAAAATGAGTGAGAGTCTAAAAAAACAAATTATTGCAGAGGGGGTTGAAACTGCTTCTCAAGCAGAATATCTGCAATCGGTTGGTTGTATCAATGTACAGGGGTTTTTGTTTTCAAAACCCTTGCCGTTGGCTGAATTTGAGCGGTATTATCAGAAGCACAAGCCTGCTGTTTTCTGACCAAAAATAACAAATAAAAAACGACAAAAAAAGAGCACTCTATTATGACAATTCAACGACTTTATTGGCGCATTTTGGCGTTCGCCATTCCTTTAATGCTTGCTTTAGCGGTATTTCATCTTTTTGATAAAGAAGTGGTTCGCAATCACTGGCAACAAGCCATGCAGTTTTCGACGATGCAGATGAAGGATAAGCTTGCAGAGAAAATGAAGGGTGTGGCTGCTGATGTACTGACGATAGCCAGTGATGCAGCACAAATTAAATTGATTGCTGAAGGCGATTTGCACAGTTTGCAATCCCGTTTTATGGTGTTGTCTCAGTATAAAAACCATTATGCCCAAATTCGGTATCTTGATGAAACCGGTCAAGAAAGGGTTCGTGTTGATAATCGAAATGGCTTGCCTGTGGTGATTGAAGCGGACCAACTTCAAGATAAAAGCGGTCGTTATTATTTTCAAAACAGCTACAAGTTACCTGTTGGTGGTTTATATGTTTCGTCACTGGGTTTAAATGTGGAGCGCGGAGAAATTGAGCGCCCGATACAACCGATGGTTCGTTTTGCTTCTCCTGTCGTCGATGAACAGGGACAGCATCTTGGCATTATCATTATTAATGTTCGTATTGGCAATGTTCTGAAATTATTTGAGATGGCTCATCCGACAACCGATAGTGACCACTTATTACTGCTCAATTCTCAAGGGCATTGGCTTGCCGGCGGGGATGCGGACAAACGTTGGGGCAATATGTTCGACCATCGACACAGTTTTGCGAAAGAAAGACCCAGCAGTTGGGGCTATATCCGAGCTCTGCTGGATCAACCGCAATTTGCTTGGGAAGCCGATGGTCATATTTATGCAGCGACGATTTATCGAGAAGGTGATTTGCTCAAACCGCTTGTTAGCAATGGCAGCCAAAATAGACTGATTACCGGCGACCCTTGGTTTGCAGTGGTGAGTGACATTGCGCCGCAAGAAATGTTTGCCGGTGCTTATCAAAGATTACTAATCGGTGGAATCCTAGTGTTGATATTGATTTTAGTTTGGTCTTTTTCGATGTATTATCAGCGTAAATTAAAAACTACAAAACACCAAGCTCAAGTTCACGCAAAACGCATGGCACAAATTGTTGAGCAAACATCCGATTTTATTTTTATCACCGATCCTGATGGCAAAATTGAATATGTCAATCCGGCACTTTGTGATTTTACCGGCTATGAAAAAGATCAGTTATTGTTCAAGACGCCATCTTTATTCAAGTCGGGTCATCATCCGCGCACCTATTATGCCAAACTCTGGAAAACCATAAAATCAGGCGAGGCCTTTCGCGGTATGATGATTAACCGACGTAAGGACGCCAGCCTTTATTATGAAGAAAAAACCATTACGCCTTTAATGAGTGATGGGGATGAGCTGGAAGGGTTTGTTTCTATTGGTAAAGACATTACCAATAGTGAAATCACTAAAAATGCATTTCGGGATCCTTTGACCGGGTTGGTGAATCGGAGTTTATTCGAGGATAGGTTGGCGCATGAAATGGAGCAGAGTCAGCGTTTGGGAACGCATTTAGCGCTGTTATATTTAGACTTGGATGGCTTTAAACAAGTGAATGATACGCTGGGGCATCAGGCAGGGGATGAAATTTTGGTTGATTTTTCAGAGCTCTGTCTGTCACTGGTTCGTAAAAGTGATACGATTTCTCGACTGAGTGGCGATGAATTTGCCATTTTAATGACCGGCTTTCATCAGCCATCAGATGCTGAAGCCTTGGCAGTCAAGTTGATAGAAGGCGTTAAGAAAAGCTATTGGTGTCCACAAAACTGTAAGGGGTCATTTGGTGTCAGTATCGGGATTAATATTTATTCAACTGAGCAAGCGGATATCAACCCTAAGCAGTTTTTAGCACAAGCCGATCAAGCGATGTATAAGGCTAAAAATGCCGGCAAGAATCAATACGCCTTATATAGTGAAACCAATGACTAACCTTTATTTTATGGGCTTTGCATGAGGTTCGTTAGGAAAAGGTAATGAGATAACAAAATATGCACTTAATAAAAGAAATGATTGGTCTTTCGGTTTCTGAAACCTTGGCGGTACAGAATAATCATGAATTCCTAATGGCTCAAAAGCCGAATTTTGAATCACGGTTAACACGATGGCTACAAAAATTCGATTTAGAAACCCCTCATAAAGAGCCGATTTTCAGAGCCGATTTTTATACGGTTTTTATTTCGGGTGAATTTAATGATCAGTTTTATAGCGTAATGTATGACCAAGCGCTGAAATCGCATCGAGCTGGGCTTTCGCACAATCACATCATGGTCATATTAAGTAAAGTCAGAAAAACATTTATTTCTATTGTTGAGGGAAAAGCTAATCCGTGCTTGGCCAAGGGTTTGTGCCATACGGTCGATATGGTTCAGTCAATCGTGAATTCCGTCTTTCAATTGCATGAAACCTTGAACAACTTGAAAAAACGTTCTGAATTGGAAGTCGATAGAATGCAGCGCACTTTTCAGCTCATTTCTTCAAACGCGCCCAAAATGCTGTTGCAAGCGTTTATTGACCACCAAAGTTGGAAAATTAGAGCTTATCAAGCGGCCTTGGACGATATTGTCGATGCGGATTTTCCCTTTTCGACTTCAGAGTGCCAGTTGGGTCAGTGGTTAAATTCCGGCGGGTTGGAGACCATTCCCGAAGAGCAAAGAGCGCACTTTATTGAAGCGCATGAAAAAGTTCACGAGCTCGGCTATCTGGCATTACAAGATGCCAAAGAGCATCACCCGGAAAAAATTACCGCATTTTTGGGTGAGATGGAAAATGCCTCTGACCGTGTGTGTAATGTGTTACTGCAATTGATCAATGAAGCGTTTATTCGGGTCTCGACAATGGACGATTTAACAGAGCTCGCAAATCGCAGCGCTTTTAGTGGACAGATAAGACAAAAAATCTCATTATCGAAAAGACATCAATTTTGGCTTGGCTTAATTATGATCGACATTGATTATTTTAAACCCCTTAATGATAACTATGGTCATGCGTATGGGGATCAAGTGCTGAAAGAAGTTGCACAGGTTTTAGTCAGTGCCGTGAGGACGGAAGATGATCTTTGTCGTTGGGGTGGTGAAGAATTTACCATTTTAGCGGTGGATTTCGACCCGACAAATATCCATAGTTTAGCAGAACGTATTAGAACGAAGATTGAACAATCGGAATTTTGTCAATCAACCGATTCACCCACCCAATTAACAGTGAGTTTGGGGAGTGTAGCCTTACATCCGCTATTAGATAAAACGCCGGATGAAATTTTTAAAATGGCAGATGAGCAACTGTATTTAGCTAAAGAAAATGGTCGTAATCAGGTGAAAGGACAAACCATTCATGGGGGTTGAGTGTGCCTTTATGCTGAAAACATCGACTTTGCTATAATCGGGGGCGTTTCATTTTGCAGGGCTTAATGATGGTTGGTGTCGTGAATGATCGTTGCATTTTAGGACGTAAATTCGACCAGGCCTGGTCAAATTTTAGCCTTTTTTATTGGTGAATCCATTTTGTGCAAAGGTCTCTTTAAGCAAATAAAACCAATTGGAGACAGTATGTCGATTAGAAACTATCAATCTTTTTCGCCGAACATCGCGGCAACCGCTTGGGTGGATGCATCTGCGGTGGTGATTGGCCAATGTGAGTTGGCTGAGGAGGTTGGCGTTTGGCCGAATGCAACGTTAAGAGGCGATGTGAATGCGATTAAAATTGGCGCGCGATCCAATATTCAAGATGGCTGTGTGTGTCACACCACCCATGCTTCGGCGTTTGGAAAAGGCTCCCAATGTATTGTCGGCGCGGATGTGACTGTCGGTCATAATGTGGTGTTGCATGGCTGTGTGATTGAAGATGAATGCCTGATTGGTATGGGGTCGGTGGTGTTGGATAATGCGGTGGTGCAAAGCCAGGTGTTGGTGGGCGCGAACAGCTTGGTGCCAGCGGGCAAGGTGTTAGAGTCCGGTTATTTATATGTTGGGTCACCGGTGAAAAAACTGCGCGCCTTAACGGATGAAGAAAAAGCGTTTTTTAAATATTCTGCCGCGCATTATGTTGCGTTAAAAAACGATTATCAGCAGCAATCAACGGAAGCGAATAGCCAGTTATAACCGATTGTATAACGATTATGAGCGCATTTGTGCTTGAATGGCTTCGATAACGGGTTGCATTTTGGGTTCAACGCCTCGCCAAATACCAAAGGCTTCGGCGGCCTGTCCCACTAACATGCCGAGTCCGTCTCGAACTTGGCACTGAGGTTGGTGTTGTTTGGCCCAGTCTAAAAAACAGGTGGGTTCAGCGCCATACATCATGTCATATACCAAACTATTTTCGCCAATCAATTGGGGGTCAATGGGCAGTAACTTGCCTTCTAAACTAGCAGCCGTGCCATTGATAATCAGGTCGTAGCCCTGTTCACGCAGGGGGATGGATGCCCAGTCACTGCTGGTTAAGCTGCACTCCGCAGTAAAGCGTTCACTGAGCACTTGCGCTCTTTTGGCGGTTCGATTGGCAATATGTACCAGGCCTGGTTGTTTTTGCAGTAATGGGTCAAGAATACCTTGCACCGCACCGCCCGCACCGAGTATGAGTAGGGTTTTGCCTTGAATGGCAAAGCCGGCGTTTATTTCAATATCATTGATTAAACCTATGCCATCGGTATTGTCACCTAGAATTTTGCCTTCTTGAAAATGAAAGGTATTGACCGCTTGCGCCAGTTGCGCCCGCTCACTGAGTTCATCGGCTAATTCAAAGGCATCCAATTTAAAGGGAACGGTAATATTCAGACCTTTATAACCTTGGGCTCTTAACTGAGCGACCTTTGCTTGAAATGAGGTTTCTTCCGGGTCAACCAAGATGGCTTCATAACAGAGGTCTTGATGCGTTTGTTCGGCAAATAGCCGATGGATCATCGGCGATTTAGAATGGGCAATGGGGTTGCCGAGCACAGCATAACAGTCTGTCATCCCCTTAGCCTTGTTTTGTCGCGGCGTCTTCCGCTAACCAAATAGCAGCAACCTTGGCGTAGTAGGTTAGGATGCCATCTGCGCCTGCACGTTTACAGCTTAACAGGGTTTCTAAAACCACTTTGCGTTCATCAATCCAGCCATTCAACGCGGCGGCTTTTAACATCGCATATTCGCCACTGACGTGATAAACAAACGTAGGCGCTTTAAATTCTTGCTTCACACGATAGACAATATCTAAATAAGGGATGCCGGGTTTTACCATGACCATATCCGCGCCTTCATTAATGTCCATGGCCACTTCATGCAGCGCCTCATTACTATTGCCGGGATCCATTTGATAGGTTTTTTTATCGGCTTTGCCTAAGTTGCCGGCAGAGCCAACGGCTTCGCGGAAGGGGCCATAATAAGCAGAAGCGTATTTAGCAGAATAAGCCATAATCCGGGTATTGATGTGGCCATGTTCTTCTAAATGTTCACGAATTTCAATAATGCGGCCATCCATCATGTCGGATGGGGCGACGACATCGGCACCGGCTTCGGCATGAGAGAGGGCTTGTTGCATCAGGACGTCGATGGTGTCGTCATTGAGAACATAACCATTTTCGTCAATAATGCCGTCTTGGCCATGAGTGGTGTAAGGGTCTAAAGCGACATCGGTCATAATGCCCATTTCCGGTATTTCCGCTTTAAGTGCGCGTATGGCTCTTTGTACTAAACCATCGGGATTGTAGGCTTCGGTGGCTTCAAGCGTTTTGGTGTCCGCTGCGGGGACGGGAAAAAGCGCCACCATGGGAATGCCTAATTGATGTAATTGACGAACCTCTTCAATCAGTAAATCAATGCTGAGGCGTTCAATGTCGGGCATAGATGAGATGGTCTGACGTTGATTGTGACCTTCAATCACAAACATGGGATAGATGAGATCGTCCGCAGTGAGGGTGTGCTCTCGCATTAACTTACGTGAGAAAGCATCTTTACGCATGCGACGCATACGGGTAATGGGGAATTGGCGTTCAATCATCGAAATCTCCTAGTCTGTCAGTTGAAAGAATGATACGCTGATTGGGGTTAAAAATAAAGGCTATCGAGTGAAGGTAATGTTTGTGAGCCTTGTGTTGTAATGAATAAAACTGAATGTTTAGGAGGCATGATGTTAGAAGATTTTGAATATACGTTTTTTGATGACGCGATTGCGCAGCGGTTTTGTCAGCAAGTCGATGGGTTAGGGTATTCATCCAGTATTCGCATGGATGAGTCGCCCAATGGTGATGCCTGTTTTGAAGTGAAGGTGATAGGTGAATTAACGGATGAAATAGCAGAACAAATTGAAACTTTATACAGCGATATGCTGTTTGGTGAGCAGGCGGCTCAAATAGAAGGCAATGAAGTCGGTGCTTTGGCGGACGTGTGTGGTGTGCAGGTGCAGTTGGCATCGGGTGACTATACGACCATTGCCATTGATCCTGTGATTATGAATAAAATCTTGTCGGTACTGACGATCGAAGAGCTACAAGCCTTTTTAACCCAGGTGGCTGAAGATATAGAAACGCCGAAAACAGGCCCAATTTGTCAGCGTTCGGTATAGTTTATTTTGTAACACCATAGATTTAAATCGGGCTTGCATAAAAAAATTATATAAGCAAACTCTTATTTTATTCTTGAAGTGAAAACGCTTAAAACATATTATAGACGACTAGAAAAACTGTGCGTCTTCTGCTTTTGCGTGGAAGCGTCACACATTCATTAACTATGATATCTTTCAACATTAAATCGATAACGCATATAAGTCAGTTTTATTTGGTTTTTTTATGAAAGGTTTCCTAATTAGTAAACCTCTTGACTTTTCGGTGTGAAGAGCACCCATCAAGGAGCATTAAATGACAGATAGAATCGTTGAAAAGGTTGCCACTCAAACGGATGAGAGTCGCAACCAAGGACGTCGCGCCTTCTTAAAAGGCGGTGCAGCTGTAGCTGGGGGCGTGCTTTTTACCAAAGCGGCTTCAGCGGCTGAAGGCAAAACCTATAATCCAACTAAAGCGGTTGCCCCTTACGCAGGTAAGGCAGAGGTAACGGATGTATTACAAGATGGCGCTGCGCGCAAAAGCTTAGGGTTTGGGGTTCGTAAGTATCCTTACGGAATGCCTTCTCCTTATGAAAAAGAAGTACAACGCCGGACTTTGGAGTGGTTGACGCCGGATGCAATGGCTTCGATTACCATGTCGCCTTTGCAAAGTCTGTATGGCATTATTACCCCGAACGGCCTCCACTTTGAGCGTTTCCACGGGGGTGTACCAACCATTAACCCTGAAGAACATCGTTTGGTGATTCATGGTTTGGTTGAACGTCCTTTGATTTTCACCATGGATGACCTAAAGCGATTCCCATCCGTTTCCCGAATTCACTTTGTTGAGTGTCCTGCGAATGGTGCCATGGAATGGAAAGGGGTTCAGCTGAACTCAGTACAGTGGACACACGGTATGATGTCTTGTGCGGAATATACCGGTGTTCGCTTGTCTGACTTGCTTAAAGAAGCCGGCATTAAGCCGGAAGGTAAGTGGATTTTACCGGAAGGGGCAGATGCTTCCGGGATGTCGCGTTCATTACCGATTGATATTGCGATGGATGACTGTTTTGTGGCTTACGCGCAAAATGGTGAAGCACTTCGTCGTGAACAGGGTTATCCAATTCGTTTAGTGGTTCCTGGTTGTGAAGCCAATATGTGGGTGAAATACCTACGTCGTCTTTATGTGCATGATGTGCCGATGCAGCACCGTGAAGAAACCTCTAAGTACAGTGAGCTCATGCCTGATGGAACTGCACAGCGTTTCTCTTGGTATATGGAAGCCAACTCGGTCATAACTTACCCGTCACCAGATTTTAAAATGCAAGGCCCTGGAAAATATTACATTCGTGGCTTGGCTTGGTCAGGTCGTGGCAAAGTGGCGCATGTGGATGTTTCTGTTGATGGGGGTAGAAACTGGAAAGAAGCACATTTCACGTCACCGGTACTCGATAAAGCTTGGACGCGTTTTGAGTTTGAATGGGACTGGGATGGCAAAGAGGCTTTCTTAATGAGTCGTGTCACTGACGAAACAGGTTATGTGCAACCACCTATGCCGCAAATGCGTAAATTGGAAGGTACGAACAACGTTTACCACCGTACAGCGATGGTTACTTGGCGTGTCCATGATTGGGATGGTGGCAAAAACGGAGGAATGATTGAAAATGTTCAGTACTAAACAAACAATACTAGCAACAGCCCTTGCCTTAACCTCGGCAACGGCGATTGCAATGAGCGGTAGCCCAGATTCTAATAAAGAAGTGGTTGCTAAAAAAGATGGCCTATATGCCTCTAACTATGTCGAAATTATCAAAAATGCGGATGGCAAATACCTAGATGCAAAAGTGATTGAAACGATTTTAGGTAAAGATGCAATGCATGGCCGTGCGGGATTAAAAGGGAAGTTAGATCCTGCAAACCCTTATTCGTTTGAAGTCGATGACAGTATTGATGGTGGTAACCATGGTAATGCGCAATGTAAGGTTCCAGCAGCCTTTGTAGAGGTTCACGATAGTGTTGCGAAAAACTATTACAATGACGCGGACTTTGTTGCCAATGGGTTTGGTACGCCTATCGCTGAAGCCGCTTTGGAAAAATGGAATATCACCGTTGATGGTGATGGCAAAGGCTTGCCGGATCCATCTGTTGGGATGACCGTGGATGAAGGGTCTAAAGTTTATGTGCAATTTTGTGCTATGTGTCATGGTGAGTTTGGTGAAGGCGCAAAAGGGTATTTACCTTTAGCCGTTGATCAAAACTTGGTGGCGTCGGACTTCCGCGATCCAGCACCGATGAAAACGGTTGGAAACTACTGGCCTTATGCGGTTACCTTCTTCGATTATATTCGTCGTACCATGCCTTATTGGACGCCTAATGCACCGTTTATTGGCGATAAAGGGTATATGGGGATTACTGGTTATATTATGCAATCAAACTATATCCCAGTTGGTTTTGATGAAGATGGTCAGCCCATTGAGTTGGACTATGACACCTTCTATAACTCGGAATTGTTGATGAAGCAAAACCGTTATATGAAGAATCAAGGCAACTTCTTCTGTGACCATCGTCCAGTTGTGCACAACGAACGTTGTATGAATAACTGTCCTGATTCTCAAGTTGGGAATGGTAAAGGGGATGTGCATGATTATGTGCAAGCGCGTAAATTACCTGATGGCAGCTTACAGTACAATGTACCACAACGATTACATGAAGATCCTCCAGGGGTCGGTCACGCAGGAATGTAATCCTAAAAGGTATCATGTTTAATAAAAACCCGCAATTTGCGGGTTTTTTTAAAACGAATAGTTTGTGCGGACTGTTTACAGGGTTTAAGAAAAAATCAAGTTGTTTTACCCGTCAGTTTCTTTATGGGTGAGAAATTTCTTTATCGGTAAACAGGTATTCTTTGAGCTCTTTATTGAAGCTAGGGTCTTGTCGGCGAACCCATTCAAGCAACATAGCCGCATGTTCCTTTTCTTCATCTCGATTATGTGCAAGAATGGCCTTTAATGCTTCATTTTTACAGGCATCCACTCTCTGATTGTACCAATCAACAGCCTCAAGTTCTTCCATAAGCGATGTAATGGCTCTATGCATGTCTCTGGTTTCATCAGAGAGTTCATTAATGGGCTCATGATAACCTTCATTTGACATTCAATTTCTCCTTTAACTATTTAAATCACTATACAAGCATCCTAATCGAGTTTAGATAAGTCTGTCAATGACCTTAAAGAAGTTTAACGCACTCGTATAGTAGTTGCTTGATATACTACCCTGAAAGCATGTAAGTTGGTTGAAAAACAGTGGATTAGAATGAAAAGCATACCGCTTTAAGGAAAGTTATTTTAATGTACCAGAAAACGTCTTTTTATTGTCATTGTTATGGTTTGTTATCTCAGGTTCCGGCAGGTAGGGTCACGACTTATAAAGCTCTTGCCGAGGCATTGGGAACCAAGGCTTATCAAGCAGTGGGTCGCGCGATGAATCAAAACCCGAATCCAATAGAGGTTCCGTGTCATCGTGTAGTCAATGCCGATGGTCGTTTAGGGGGTTATGTAATGGGTCAGCAGCAAAAGCAAAGATTACTTGAAGAAGAGGGCATTTGTATTCAATCCGGTAAGATTCAGGATTTTAAGGATAAATTGGTTATATTTGAGTGAACCGGGTTAATCGAGGTACATGATGGTAATTAATTCGTCAATTTCTTTAATTTGTGGCACAATTTAACCCTTGTAAATTTTCGTGCCCAAGCCACTGCGCGAACCAATGTATTGATGGAATAGATGCCCATGAAGTCAAAAAAACAAGCGCCTTTAATCAAGCCGTATTTACCTGGCCAAGTTATTTTTAAAGAAGGAACCCAGGGCGATAAGGTTTATATTATTAAAGAAGGTTCTATCAAAATAACCACGCAAAGTGGTGAGAAAGTTGTGACCTTAGCGGTATTAAACAAAGGGGCTTGTTTTGGTGAGATGTCGGTTATTTCTGCCAATCCTCGGGTCGCTTCAGCGACAGCAGAAACCGCTACTGAGGTTTATGAAATTGACCGAAAACAAGTTGAAAATATTATTGCTGACTTGCCACCGTTGTTTCGGGTGATTATCAATTCATTAATCAAAAGAGTTACGAAACTGAACCAGTTTGTGTTGGACAAGTCTTCGACAATAACCCCTGTGATGTCAATGGCCAATCTGATGAAATTACTGTATCAGGCGCTGTCACAGAAAGAAGGCTCAGAAGCGTTGGATGCCTTAAGCGAAGTTGATAATCAAACTGTGACAATTGGGATGCGGGAAATTGTTCGATATAGTCACGATATTATGGGCATATCCTCCAGTGGCTGTCATAAACTGTTGGAAATATTCGTCAAGTTTAAATTGGTCAAAATTGATGACCATACTGTCAAATTTAATCCGGCATCGCTCATACAAGATACCCGTGATTTAATCAATGCACTGGAATCGACCACCAATACCGACGACTTGAAGGCGGAGTTGGAATATATTGATTTGATTGAGCTGGCAGAGAAACTTCATCTGGAACCTCATGCTTTATTGGATGCGATTCGGATTGGCCGCATTGGCTTAGATGCTGTTGTCCTTAAACAATCAATTGTGAGGCGTTGTATGGAAGAACAGGGGCGACAAAGTTTTTATTAAAGATTCTGAGGGCAGTGGTTGTTATTTAAGTGAGTTTCCGTTAGAATGCGCGATTCTTTTGAAAGAAGTCATTTTTTTTATAGGCCTCAATTTTTTTCATATTTTGGGTCTTAGTTTAATAGGATTGAACTCATGAAACGTACATTTCAACCCAGTGTGATTAAGCGTGCTCGTACTCACGGCTTTCGTGCTCGTATGGCAACTAAAAACGGTCGTAAAATTCTTGCGGCTCGTCGTGCGAAAGGGCGTAAGCGCTTAGCAGTTTAAGTCGTGTCTTTTTATGGGCCGCGACTTACAACAACTTTCTGATGGGCTAAATGACTCCCTTACCCTGAGTAAGGGGCATTTAGCGCCCCAATCTCTTGAAAATGCTCAATTCTCCAAATCTTTTCGTCTTCTTTCTCCAAAACAATTTCAGTTTGTGTTTGAAAAAGCTCAAAAGTTTTCTAATCGTCACTGGACGTTTATTGTACGAGCCAATCATCAAGCCTTCCCTAGACTTGGATTAGCCATTGCAAAAAAGCAATTGGCCAAATCGGTTTGGCGTAATCGGGTAAAAAGACTGGCGAGAGAAACATTTCGTCAACATAAACAAGCGTTAAGCGGGTATGATATTGTCGTTTTAGGCCGTCGTGGTATGCAAGAGGTTGATAATGAAACCCTGCGTAAAAGTTTTGAACACCTGATTCGACAGCTGAAGAAGCGTGAGATTAAGGTGCAATGAAGCGTTTTAAGTGAAAGAGTGGGCTCAATTTAGTCGTTTTGTGTCATTATTTTTGAAAAGTATAGGAAAGCTGTACAAATGAATATGAGATCTTTTTGGTGGTTAGCACTGGCATTTACGTTACTGTGGATATGGTTACAATGGACACAGTTTCAGCATAAAAATACTCAGCCACCAGCTGTGCAACCACAAGTGGAAGGCCAGACATCTAATTTACAGGATGTTCCTGCCGTGGTGGACGAAGAGGTTCCTTCTGCTTATTTAACGACACAAGAGGTTCCGGTTGCCAAATCGCAAATCGCTAAAGGCCAACGTATTACCATTAAAACGGATGTGTTGGAAGTCACCATCGATACTCAGGGGGGCGATATTCGCGATGTTAAGTTGTTGCAGTATGCTGCCAGTGCAGACCGTTCTCAGCCATTCCATTTAATGGGGGATGAGGGGCAGATGCTGTATGTTGCGCAAAACGGTTTGGCTTTACAGTCTAAAGCAGTTTTGCCGGCACCGACCCATAAATCGTTATATCAGGCAAAGCAACGTGAATATGTGATGACGGCTAACCAGTTGTCGGTACCGTTAACCTGGGTGGAAGACGGTGTTAAAGTCACTAAAACCTATACCTTTAAAAAAGGCGACTATCTTGTTGGCTTGGAATATCAGGTCGAAAACCAAACGGATAAGGAGTGGGCGGGTAGTCTTTATTCGCAATTGGTGCGTAATGCATATGACCCGGAACACAATGCCATGATGTATACCTATACGGGCCCTGTTCTTTATGATGGCTTAGCAGAGAGTAAATATAATAAGCACGCATTTGATGATCTACAAAAGCAACCCGTAGCCGGTTATCAAACGACGGGTGGTTGGGCTGCGATGATTCAGCATTATTTTATGTCTGCGGTGATTCCCGATCAGTCAACCCAGAATCGTTTTTATGCCAAACCCGTGGGAGAAGGAAATTATACTGCGGGCGTCGTTGAGCCTGTCAAAACCATCCCCGCAGGACAAACCGGTGTTTTAACGACTTCTTTGTATATTGGGCCGATTATTCAAGATAAACTCGAAGCCATCGCCCCGGGATTAGAATTAACGGTGGATTATGGCATCCTAACCTTGATTGCCAAACCGATCTTTTGGGTGTTGGAACAAATCCATTCATTTATTGGAAACTGGGGTTGGTCGATTATCTTATTAACGGTTTTAATCAAACTGTTATTCTATAAATTGTCTGAAACCTCCTATCGGTCAATGGCCAGGTTGAAAAAATTCCAGCCGAAATTAAAGCAGCTTAAAGAAAATTACGGCGATGATAAGGTCATTTTCCAACAAAAAATGATGAAGCTCTATAAAGAGGAAAAAATCAATCCGTTAGGTGGCTGTTTACCGATTTTAGTCCAAATGCCGGTGTTTATTGCTTTGTACTGGGTATTGCTTTATTCGGCAGAAATGCGCCAAGCCCCTTGGATGTTGTGGATTCAAGATTTGTCGGCTAAAGACCCTTATTATATTTTGCCGGTACTGATGGGGATTTCAATGTGGGTACAACAGAAGTTAAACCCATCGGCCATGATGGATGAAATGCAACAGAAGGTAATGAAGTTCTTACCTTTTATCTTCACGGTTTTCTTTATGTTCTTCCCTGCCGGTTTGGTGCTTTACTGGGTGGTCAACAATATCTTGTCTGTTGCACAACAATGGTATATCACTCAAAAAATTGCAGCAGGTGAAGAAAAATAATTAGCATCTCTTGCCGGTGCTAAAACCGGCAGGGGCATATCGTTTATTTGGGAAGGAAAAATTCATGCAATTAACCTATCAAAAATTGGGTAAAGATCATCCGCTGTACGGCAAGGTTGAATTTTTAGTTGCCGATGGCATGACGCCAATCTGTTATAAAACCTCAGAGGGCTATTTGCCCATTGCTTCTGAAAATAAAGCACAAAATACAGTTAACAGCCAACCGGAAGTGGAGACACGCTCTTTGTATGTCTTGTCTTTTAAGGTAAATGATGAAGCCGAAGAAATGACATTTACCTCGAAAAAGAAATTGGAAAAAACGCAGCAAGCGCTGATGGAAAAAAACTTTGTGTCTGATATGAAGCTACAAACTTACCAAGTTGTCGCTTAGTTTTAGTCGAAATCCATTGACTTGTGTGATATTCAAAGCGCCCGTTTCAGGGCGTTTTTTGCTTTAACAGAACCTGATTGAGAATTTTTATGTTGAAAAGCACAACCGAAACCATTGCCGCTATCGCCACGCCCCTCGGTCGCGGAGGGGTGGGCATTGTTCGCGTATCAGGTGCAAAAGTGCCTGACATAGCTAAGCAGGTGTTGGGATGCCTTCCCGCGCCCCGTTATGCGCATTATGGCAATTTTTTAGGAGCCGAAGGTCAGGTTCTCGATCAAGGGATCGCATTGTATTTCCCGAATCCCCATTCCTTTACCGGTGAAGATGTGTTGGAGTTACAAGGCCATGGCGGGCCTGTTATTTTGCAGTGGTTATTAGAGCGCGTTGTGCAACTCGGTGCGCGCTTGGCCGAACCGGGCGAGTTTTCCAAGCAAGCATTTCTGAATGATAAATTAGACCTGGCGCAAGCCGAGGCGATTGCGGATTTAATCGATGCCAGTTCACAGCAGGCGGCAAAGTCGGCATTGCGCTCTTTGCAAGGCGCGTTTTCAAATGAGGTGAATACCTTGCTCGAACAGCTGATTCAATTACGCATATATGTTGAAGCGGCGATTGACTTTCCGGAAGAAGAAATTGATTTCCTCTCTGATGGTAAGGTCGCGGGCGAATTACAGTCGATTTTAACGCAGTTGCATCAGGTGTTGGCTTCAGCACAACAAGGCGTCTTATTGCGAGAAGGCATGTCGGTGGTGATTTTGGGTCGCCCCAATGCCGGGAAATCCAGTTTGTTGAATGCCTTATCGGGTCGTGAATCTGCTATTGTGACTGATATTGCCGGCACCACGCGTGATATCGTGAAAGAAGAAATTCAGGTCGATGGGTTGCCGTTACATATTCTCGATACCGCCGGCTTGCGAGAAACGACCGATGCGGTAGAACAAATCGGTGTAGCAAGAGCTTGGTCAGCACTTGAGGAAGCGGATCGAGTGTTGGTGGTGGTACAAGCCAATGAAAGTATCCATCCGGAAGATGAAGCCATTTTAGCCAAATTGCCCAGTCATTTGCCCCTTACGCTGATCCACAATAAGGTTGATTTGATCGAAAAATCACCAGGCCTGGTTGAATTGGACGACAAAACCGAGATTTGGCTGTCTGCCAAACACCATTTCGGCCTGGATTTACTCAAAGACCATTTGAAAAAAGACATGGGGTATCAGCAAACCGCTGAAGGCGTTTTTATGGCGCGAAAACGTCATTTGGATGCACTCCAACGCGCACTGGATTTTGTTGAAACCGGGCAAACGCAACTTCAGCAGTTTGCTGCTGGTGAGTTGTTGGCAGAGGATTTAAGGCAAGCACAACAAGCCCTTTCAGAAATTACCGGACAATTTAGTTCGGACGACCTGCTTGGACGTATTTTTACCTCTTTTTGTATTGGAAAATAACCATGACAAAAACGCCGATTTCAATCATGATTGAAGGTCTATCACAGGAGGGGCGTGGCGTTGGTCGCGACCAAGGCAAAACCGTATTTGTGACGGGGGCAGTGCCTGGAGATAAGGTGTTAATTAAGGTGGTTACTCAGCACGACCGTTATGATGAAGCTGAAATAATCAAGTTAGAACAGGCTTCTTCAGACCGTCGGGAAGCCTTATGTCAATACGATTCGCAGTGTGGCGGCTGCCAATTGTTACCGTTAAAGCCTGACGCGCAACGTTATTGGAAATGGCAACAGTTTCAAACGGACTTAGCGAAAGCGGTTAATATGAAGTATTGCCAGTTGGATGCCCCTATCTATGGCAATGAAGTCGGCTATCGTCGTCGAGCACGATTGGTGTTAGGGCGTAATAAATCGGATAAAGTGGCAAAGCTTGGCTTTCGGGCAAAAGGCTCGAATGAGGTTGTGGATATTGAGCAATGTCCCATGTTAACGACGTCTTTGAATCAGAGTTTGGCCGATAAGCGTCAACAGTGCTTAGACACAGCCAGTCGTTCATTAAAAGAGCTGACGGTGGTTGAAGCGGATAATGGCATTTTTTGGTCGGATCAACCATCACAAAATCTTCCCTGTTATCGTTTAGGGGATTTGACTTTAAATTTCCCCGTTTCCGGCTTTGTTCAGGTTAATGCTGAAATTAACCGGCAAATGGTTGATCAGGCATTAGAGTGGTTGGCATTATCGCCGAATCATCAGGTTTTAGATGCCTTTTGTGGGGTGGGGAATTTTACATTAGCCATAGCCCAACAATTGGATCAAAAACAAGGTCACGTTATTGGCATTGAAGGCGATGCGGAATTAGTCGAAATGGCACAGCAAAACGCCACCACTAATTCGTTGGATAATGCTCACTTTTACAAAGCCGATTTATTTCAAGCCATTACGGATTTGACGTGGTTCCGCAAACAGAAGTACGATAGGGTGTTATTGGATCCGGGGCGTCAAGGTGCATTTGCATTGAGCAAAGTGTTAGGACAATTGAAGCCGGAGCGCATTGTCTATGTGTCTTGTAATACCGCGACCCTCATTCGCGATTTAAAAGCATTAACGCAACAAGGTTATCGGCTGAAAAAAGCAACCTTATTGGATATGTTTCCAAACACCGCTCACACCGAGGCCATGGTGTTATTGGTCAAATCGGCCAAACCCGTTAGCAAGCGAAAAATCGGTGTTTTTAAGCTATAAGAGGCGAATTGTGTCAGCAAACTCAAAAATTCCACTCGAACAAAAGATCACTACGGAAAAGAAAGCCATCAAGCTGGTTATGCTAGGCGATTTCATTATGGCGGTGTTTGGGTTGGTGTTCTTTTATTTAACCCGCTCTCAGGCGATTTTAATGGATGCGGTTTATCCTTTCGTGGATATGGTCGCAGGGTTATTGACGCTACGGGTCGTCAGTCTAATGGCAAAACAAGCGCATCAAAGCCAACCATTTGGCTATGCCATTTTTGAACCGGTGATGAACTTTATTAAAGGCATTTTAATTTTATTGGTGATTTTGGTGGGTTTATATGCCTCTATTAAAGCCATTATTTTGGGGGGCCATCATATTGAAGCCGATATTGCTGTTTTCTATTCCGTGCTTGCGACCGTCATCAATTTTGCATTAGCCTATGTTTTGTATCGCATGAATCAAACTGCTCAGTCGTCGATGATCGCCGTAGACTTACAGGGTTGGATTGTCGGGGGTATTTTAAGTGTTGCGGTCGGGTTGTCTTTTTTGGCAGTGATTTGGATGGAATCGGCAGGGTATGATGAATGGGTTCCTTATATGGATCCATTCGTGCTGTTAGCGTTGATTATCATGATGTTGCCGATGCCGTTAAAAATTCTCAAGGAAAATGGTTTGCAAATTATTGGCCGTAGCGATAACGCCGAACATCTTGCCGAGCTTCAGCAACGCACCTCCGATGTGTTTGCAGACGTGCCGGTCGTCGATATCAAACTGCGAGCGTTGCAAGAAGGCAGAATGATTTATGTGCAGGCTTATATACAACTCCAACCTCAAGCGGCATTTGATCTCAATCAGCAAGATGATTATCGAAACCGACTTTATCAGCAACTCAAGCAAACCAATGATTATTTATCGCTGGATGTGATCTATACCGCCCAGCCGATTTGGGTTGCCCGCAGTGATGGTGAGGCGTCGGATTAATGGGCTATCAATCCGCCATTGCGCCCGCGCAGGCAGAAATTGTCATTAAAAAAAGTCGTTTTATAGCGTTGGCGCAACCGATTCAAAGCCGTGCCGAAGGCATGAATTGGTTACAACAGGTTCAGCAGCAATATCCTGATGCACGTCATCATTGTTGGGCCTATTTATTGGGGAATCCCCATTGTGCCAGCAGTGCCGGAATGGGGGATGATGGCGAACCATCAGGAACCGCCGGCAAGCCCATTTTAAACGTCCTACAACACAAATCAGTGGGCGATGTGATGATTATTGTGGTTCGGTACTTCGGCGGCATTAAACTGGGTGCAGGCGGTTTAACGCGTGCCTATAGCCAGGCGGCGCAGGCGGTGATGGAGGTGTTACCCATTGCCGAAAATGTGCCGATGGTGGCATTAAAAATACACTGTGGTTTTTCACAAGAACAGCAAATTCGCCATCTTTTGGCCCAATATGATGGCCAGTTGCAACAGGTTGATTATCAGCAGCAGGTGCAACTCAGCGTGGTTTTGCCAAAAGCTTGTGAATCGTTGTTTTGTGAACAATTGCAACCCATGCAGTGTGGCGTAAAACAACAAAGCGAACTCGCTGATTAGCGGCTAAAAACCACCAGGCCTGGGTAAATTGGGCGAGTTAATCAAGCCATCCAGTAGAGGGTTAAGCTAATGCCGATAAAATAAATCAGCAAGGTCAGTTGTAGCATTCTTTTATTGGCTTCTCGACTGTTTAACGCATCAAAGCGCGGCAATTTTCGTAAAATTTTAAAGCCACCCCATAAGATGCCAAGCGCTAATAAGGTCAGTAACATGCCGGTGATTAAAGTTTGTAACACGCCGTTTCCTTTCTCTTTATAATGAACGTCATTGTAATTTAAAAGTTTGAACAGTTTATGACATTGGACGAAAACTCATCACCACCGAGCAGGGCGAATCAAAGCTTGTTGGGTAAAAAAACGCCTTATTGCTCTGCTTATGACCCCGGCTTACTGTTTGCGATTCCACGCCAAGAAAAGCGGGCGGAATTGGGTATCAGCGCTGATGCCGTGCCATTTTCCGGGCAAGATGTTTGGACGGCTTATGAAGTGTCGTGGCTGAATGCCAAAGGTAAGCCGCAAGTGGCTTGGGCGGAATTTATGTTTCCTACTAACTCGACGAACCTAATTGAATCTAAGTCTTTTAAATTGTATTTAAATTCATTTAATGGTACGCGCTTTGAGAGTGAACAGGCGGTTATGGATTGCTGGCAACGAGACTTATCAGCCGCAAGTGGGGCACCGGTCGAGATACGATTGCATGATCTTTCAGACCACCAAGTGTTGCTCGGTACAATGCCGGGCGACTGTTTGGATGGTTTAGATATTGAGGTGGATCAGTATCAGGTTTCACCGTCTTTATTAAAGGTGAAATCATCCACGAAAGTTGCTGCCTGCTGGCACAGTCATTTATTAAAATCAAACTGTTTGGTGACGGGGCAACCGGACTGGGGCTCAGTTTTAATTCGCTATGAAGGGTCAGAAATCGATCCGGAAGGCTTGTTACGCTATCTCATTTCATTTCGTGAGCATAATGAGTTTCATGAGCAGTGTGTAGAGCGCATTTTTTGCGATATTATGACGCATTGCTCGCCACAGAAGTTGACCGTATATGCCCGTTATTTGCGCCGGGGGGGGTTAGATATCAATCCCTACCGCTCTAATTTTGAAACAGCGTTTTGTTTGGATCGTTTGGTTAGGCAATAGCCGCTTTCCTAAGATTGATTCAAATCATGTTTGATTCACGGCAGATTGACTAAAAGAAGATAATATTCTGCGTTTGTGTCGGCCTTACGGTAGAATTGCGAGACTATGATGACGACTTCAATTGATTCAAAATCCATTAATAACACCCACTCTTCTTTGTTAGTGTCACACTTTATGCACTATGGGTTGGTGACGTGCCCGTCAGATACATTAATCAGAAATGTTATTCAGCGTTTTAATGAGCAGAAAATTGGTTCTATTCTGGTTGAAGACAATCAAGAAATTATTGGTATTTGGACCCGAACCGATTTTGTTAAATTGGATATTACCCAACCGGACATATTATCCCAGCCTATAAAGATGGTGATGAATTCACCCGTCTGCCGAATTCATCAAGATGAATTGATTTCATCGGCAACCTTCCTGTTTCACAAAATGAAAATTCGACACTTATTGGTGGTTGATCAAAGTGGTGAAGGGGTGGGTGTATTATCTGAGCTGGACTTGGTGAATGCCAAGCAAAGTGATTCTTTTTTAGATGGAATTTTGCTGAAGGAATTAATCAGTGGCCATTTAAATTGGGTCATGGCCGATGCAAAACTGGCCGATGTGATGTCCATTATGGCAAGTAAGTCGGTTGATGCCTTGGTGGTGAAAGATGAGAATGCCCAAGGTTTAATTTCGGTTAGGGATTTATTAAAGCATTTTGCTGAAGAAGGGGAGTTGGGGCAACTGCCGGTTCGAGAATTGGCTTCTTGGCCGTTAAAGAGTGTTTCTGAATTACAGAGCCTTGCCAATGTTCGGCGCTTGATGATTGAAAATAATATTCACCATCTGGGTGTGGAAAAGGCTTCCGGCGAGCTGGTGGGGTTAATCAGTTTTTCTGAGTTGTTGCAACATATTGAAGAAAACTTTCATTATCACGCGAGCAAGAGCATTAAAGAAAAAGAACAGCGTATATTAGAAGCCGAAACCCTTTATCGTGATTTATTAACCATGTCATCAGATGGAATATTAATCCATCAAAATCATAAGATCGCCTTTGCCAATCAAGAAATGATGCGAATGCTGGGCTATGATGAAAAAACCTTGTTGTCTTTAACGCTTGAAGCCATTATCCCCAATAAGAATCGTCAAGAAATTTTGGCATGTATGGATGATAATGACCACCATCATCCCAGTACCTCAATGCATGAGTTGTTATGCCAAGATGGGCGTTTGTGTCAAGTTCAAATGACCCATAAACCGATTACCTATCACGCTGAACCCGCACATCTGATTGTGGTCAGCGACCTGACGTTTTTAGCTGAAAATGAACGCTTTCAGATGCTCACCCGTTCGGTCTTTGACAATGCCGGTGAGGGCATCGTGGTGACCGATGTCGAAAATCGTTTTGTATTGGTCAATAAAAAATTTGAGGAAATTACAGGATACGTCTTTTCCGAAGTGGTTGGCAAAAATCCTGCCTTACTTAGCTCGGGTCAGCATAACCGAGCATTTTATGAAACCATGTGGCAAACCTTAAAGCAGGATGGCGTTTGGCAAGGTGAAATTTGGAATCGTAAAAAAGATGGCACGGTTTATCCCGAATGGCTAACGATTAATGAAGTGAGAGATAAGGCGGGGCGGTTGATTCATTATGTGGGGTTAATGAATGATTTGAGTCAGCAAAAAGCCACGGAGCAAGAGATTAATCGACTGTCTTTTTATGATATTTTGACTGGGCTGCCCAATGTGTCGTTATTTAAGAATCGTTTACAACAAGCGATCAATAAATCACGTAATGAAACCAAGCAGGTGGCATTGCTGATCGTGGATATTGCCCGCTTTAAAACGATTAATGATGCAGTTGGGTATGAGTATGGCGATCAACTGCTTAAAAATGTGGCGCTACGCCTCAATCAAATGTTGGATTCTGAGGATTCTGTTGCGCGGTTAGGGGCAGATAACTTCTTAATATTATTAGAATCGATTGTTCATAAAAATGAAGTGTCCGAGTTTGCTGAAAGGTTATTAACCTTATTTAAAGCGCCTTTTGACATTGGCCGTCAACATCATGTTTTGGATGTGAAGGTCGGAATTGCGATTTCCTCTCAAGATGGCGACCAAGCGTTAGATTTGATGAAATCAGCCGATGAAGCGTTATTTGAAGCCAAAAAAGCCCCCCATAGTCAATATGCTTACCATACGTCGGCGCTTACCGAATCGACAACCGAAGTGTTTTATTTTGAAAACGCCCTCAGAAAAGCGGTTGACCAAGGACAGCTTGTTGCCTATTACCAACCGCAAGTCGCGCTTGAGAGTGGAGACATAATTGGTGCAGAGGCCCTTGTGCGTTGGATTCACCCTGACTTGGGAGTGGTGATGCCCAATAAATTTATTGATATTGCTGAGTCCACCGGGCTTATTATTCCTTTGGGGAGAACCATGTTGTTGCAAGCTTGTCAACAATGGTTTAAGTGGCATGATCAAGGGTTAAGTTTGCAGCGTATTTCTGTTAATGTCTCAACGGTACAACTGACGCATCCGGGGTTTGTGGAAACGGTTGCAGAGGTTTTACAATTAACTGGACTGGATGCCAAGGTGCTGGAGCTTGAGGTCACTGAAAGCTTTTTATTACAAAATGAGCAAGCGGGTATTGACATGCTTCATCAACTAAAGGAGTTGGGTGTGAAGTTGGCAATGGATGACTTTGGTACGGGGTTTTCTTCATTGTCCTATCTTAAAAAATTACCATTAGATCAGTTGAAAATAGATCAGTCTTTTATTCGCTCTTTACCCGATGACAAGGAAGATATTGCGATTGTCGATGCGATTATTGCCGTGGGAAATGCTGTTGGCGTTGAGGTTATTGCAGAGGGTGTTGAAAACCTGACCCAAGTGGCTTACTTGCAAGAAAAAGGGTGTCGCTTAGGGCAGGGGTATTGTTATAGCCGACCGATTGATGCAGCCGCATTTTTTGCTTGGACTGAGAACCATCTGAAACCGTCATTAAAATAGCCTGTTTAAAATTTATGGTAGTATTTATTCTCACCATAATCCATTTTTGAGTAGAATGAACGGATTACTCATATTGGCAGATTGGTTTTATAAGGTGTTTGTATAGAAAGGCGAGTGGTAAGTGGCATGGTTGTTGCATATTGTCATGCCAATGTCAATGTTGAGGCTCTAAAACGGGTAAAAATGGTTTAGGGATCATTTTTGAGCGTTCCATAATAATAAAATGGAGGATGTATGAAAATACAATTAAAAATCACCCTGTTGATGATACTGGCCTTAGTGGTATCGGGGGGTGCAATGGTTTCGAATGCGCTCATTGGCGTTACCGATTTTGCAAAAAATCAAATTGAACAAAATTCTCAGCGCAGTCAAGCCCTTGTAACCGAGCTGATCAGTCAGCAACAAGGCTCCGTTAACGCCATCGCCAAAACCATTTCGAGTAATCGAGTGTTACAAGTTGCCCTGAAATTTAACACCGGCGATAAGCGCGAAATGATGACCCAATTCTTTCAGCAATATCATAAAAATGATGCGTCTATCACAACGGTTGAGTTGACCGATAGCCAAGGCGTGGTATTGATGCGCGGGCATAATCCGGATAAAAAAGGCGATAATAAAGCTCAGAATATTTTCGTGGCTAAAGCTTTAACGGGAGAGCCGGCTCAAGGATTGAATTATTCAACCACGAGTCAAAAAATAGCTTTGGATGCGGTTTACCCCATTTTGTTCCAGGAAGAAGTGGTCGGAACCATCAAAGTGGGCTCTTATTTGAATGATGCGTTTGCAAAGAAATTAAAAGCCTTATCAGGTGCTGATGCGGTATTCATCGCTGACAAAAAAGTGGTGGGTTATTCCATTGAGGGGGTGTCACAACCAGACCTTAACCAATCGATTTCAGTCTTATCAGATGCCAGCTTAAGTGATCTATCACTAAACGGCCTGCACTACACCCGTAATGACGTCACCCTTCAAGGGGGCAATGAACATGATGCCAAGGTGGTATTACTCAGTGATTTAACCATTATTGAAGATGCTCAGACACAGATGATTAAAAACATGGTGATATTCGGATTTTTTGTTGCTTTGGCATTGATGGCACTGTCTTTTTGGATGGTTCATAATATTGTTAACCCCATTACTCAGGTCACGGAATTTTTATCTTCGGTGAGTGAGCGTTTCGATTTTAAAGCCCGTATTCAGTTAAGCAGTAAAGATGAAACCAAACAGATGGGAGAAGCGGTTAATCAACTGTTAACGCAATTGGATCAAGGCATTTTCGATGTTAATGATGTCTTAAATAGTGTGGCAAGTGGCGATTTTACCCATCGCATTCAAAAACAATATGTGGGCGATCTCGACCAGTTGAAACAAAATGTGAATCAAACAGCTGAAAATATTTCTGAAGTGATGCACCAAACCGATCAGGCACTTGATTGGATGGCAGAAGGTCGTTTTAATGAAACCCTTTCGCACTCGGCAAAAGGAGATTATAAAGCCATTTTAGATAAGGTTTCGGTGACCCTTGCAGATCTGAATGAAATTATTGTAGACATTGATGGTGTTATGAAGAAGGTGGCCGAAGGGGATTTTGCACAAAGGGTCGAAGCGCCGGCGCGAGGTCAATTGGGCAGTATGAAAGACAATATTAATGAAACCCTGCGGCAATTGGAATCGGTTGTGGAGGATATTGTCCAGGTGATGGAAGCTCAGAGTAAAGGGGATTTAACCAAGGCGGTTACCATTGAGTGTTCGGGACAACTGCTGGGCTTAAAAGATTCAATCAATCGAAATGCAGCCAATTTAAATGACATTATTGTCAAAGTTCAGCATATTGCTCAAGATGTGAATCAGTCTGCAAAAGAGGTCGCGCAAGGATCACTGGATTTAAGTGATCGCGTTCAGCAAAATGCGGCCTCGGTTGAGGAAGGGTCTGCGACCATGGAACAATTTAGTGCCGCTGTCCTAAATAATGCCGAAAGTGCCAAGCAGGCAACACAATTGGAGCAAGAGGTTCAACAGCAAGCTAAGCAAGCAGCATCGGTCATGGATCAGACTATTGAAGCCATGAGTGCCATTCAAGAGTCCAGTCATAAAATCGCTGATATTGTGACGATTATTGATGGGATTGCCTTCCAAACAAATTTATTAGCATTGAATGCAGCAGTTGAGGCGGCGCGTGCCGGTGATCACGGTCGTGGTTTTGCTGTGGTGGCCGGAGAAGTCAGAAGCTTGGCCGGTAAATCTGCTGAGGCAGCCAAAGATATTTCACGTTTAATTAATGAAAGTGTTGAACGTATTAATCAAGGCACCAGTCTAGCAGGAGAATCGGGTGAAGCGATTAATGGGATTACACAGCGTATCGAAACGGTTGCCGAAATGAGTGAGCAAATTGCGACAGCGTCACAACAACAGACCCAAGGCGTTCAGCAGTTACAACAGGCGTTTAATAATATTGATTCAGCAACGCAGCAAAATGCGGCCTTAGTTGAAGAAACGTCTGCCGCAGCAGAGAGTTTGTCTGATCAGGCAAGAGGTTTGGAAACTGAAATGGCCTTCTTTACCATTGATCACAAGGCACCAGTGTCATTAACACCGCCTCCCAAAATTATCAGCCCTGCGACAAGTCCTGCACTGTCAGCACCCAAAAAAGTTCAAAAATCTGAGCCAACTCCTGCACAAGCAGCTAAACCAACTCAGCCTGATGAAGAGTGGGGCGAATTCTAAGGACGCTATTTGTTTGGGGAGGCTGCACTCACCAATTTTATGAAATCATGTACAAAGCTGGGAAGGTATCGATTTGACAAAAAGCCCACCTTGGTGACGCAAGTGCTTATCCAAGGTGTTAAATCAAGCACGCTCAAGTCTGCATCCAGTTTAGCATCCATCGCCATTTCCGCAATGATGCCGACCCCAAATCCCAAACGAACATAATCTTTAATGACATCACTGTCTGTTGCATATAAATCCACTTCCAGTGTTAACCCCGCATCCTTAAAGGCTTGCAGTATTTTCCCTTGACCTGTCATGCCTGCCATATAGGTTAATATCGGATAGTCGGCAATGGTACGCAAACTGAGCGGCTGGTGTATCAGTTGATGATCGTTTGGGACAACCAATACATGATGCCAACTGTAACAATTTAGTTTAGTCAGTTCTTCACAGTCATCTAGCGCTTCTGTACTAATCGCAAGATCCACCTGACCTTGTTGAACCCAATTGACCAGTTGCTTGGGGGTGCCTTGTTCGATATGGACTTTGACTTGAGGGTGACTTCGCTTAAAGGCGACCAGCTTTTGGGGTAAAAAATATTTGGCTTGCGTATGCGTGCAGGCAATTTTTAAATGCGCTGATTTGGGTTGATGATAATCTAAAGCGATATTGTAAATATTGTCCTGTGCTAAGCGTATTTGTTCAGCCTGGTGTAAAATTTTTAAACCCGTTTCGGTAAAGCCGGTGAGTCGCTTACCTTTGCGCTCAAAAATGGCTAAATTTAACTCTTCCTCTAACAGTTTTAATTGTCGAGTGCCGGCAGATTGCACAATGTGCATCGCTTCACTGGCGGCGGATAAATTAAAGTTGCGGCGATTCAGTTCTATTAACAGCTTGATTTGACTTAAGTTCATAGTGCGCCTTTAACGTATTTGAGCCGGATTTTTTATAAATAGCACAGGGTATTAAATCTAATATTTAGATAACAATATTATAAAACATCATTATATAAAATAAATAACAGCCCGTACAATGCAATATTAAAATCATGTATTTATTCGGAGTTGCTCATGTTCTTTGTTGCTCAACGTCAATTAGGATATCCCTGGTTTTGGATTGTCAGCGTCTTGATGCTTGCCTTAGTCTGGTCTTTATCAGACTGGGTCTTGCAAGTGATCTTGGTGCTCGGTATCGCATTGGGAGCCACCTTGAATTATTTCATCTTTGGGTTTACCAGCGGTTGGCGGCGTTTTTTTGCAGAGGGTCGTACGGAAGGCATTCGAGCGCAGATTGTCATGCTGTTTATTGCCAGTCTATTATTTACGCCGTTAATCTTAATCGGACAAATTGGCGATCAAACCTTTCAAGGGTTAGTCCGTCCGGTGAGTAGCTCGGTATTGGTTGGTGCCTTTATTTTTGGATTGGGCATGCAGTTGGCCGGTTCCTGTTCTTCAGGAACCTTAAATCGCGTTGGACAATTACTGCCTTTATCTCTTTTGACCTTTGCATTTATGTTTGTCGGTGGATTGATGGGTGCCTATCTTTATGAAGACTGGGTGAATTGGCCAACACTGGCACCTTTTTCATTTAATGATGTCGCGGGTGGGTTGGGTATTCTCATTTCGCTGGCATTGTTAGTCGTCAGTTATTGGGGGTTTCGCCAACTCGAAAAAAATCGTTTTCAGCAGGTAGAGCCTTTATTTGGTCGCAAAATTTATGCGTCACGAGCCTTGCCGTGGCATCCGTTTTTAATTGCGGCGATTTTATTAGCGGTACTCAATTTTGCGGTGTTTGTTTTTTCCGGACAACCTTGGTCGATTGCCTCAATTTTTTCGATATGGAGTATCAAATTTTCAGATTGGGCGAACTTGGGGCTTGATTGGCCTTTTTGGGAAATCATGACCCTTTACGAAACCCGAGTGGATCGACCTATTCTTAACGATCCTGTCAGTCTCACTTCAATCGGCGTTATTCTCGGTGCGCTGTGGGTGACCTTATGGCATCGACGAGCCGTTAATACCATGCCAATGAACCCAAAAACCTTACTGGGTGGAATTGTTGGGGGTATTTTAATGGGACTGGGTGCTACCTTGTCTTACGGCTGTAATATCGGCGCCTTTTTTAGCGGTATCGCTTCCGGTAGCTTGCATGGCTGGGTGTGGATTTTTGCAGCAGTTCTCGGAAATTGGGTTGGTTTTAAACTGATGACACGAACATAAAAAACTTGACTTATTTTAGACTTCAATTATAATCATTGGCCTATTTGGTGGCTTTATTTGCTACTGTGTTGATAATCAATTTTTTTGAACCATTTATTAATGCATAAATCTTATTTAATTTTGTTACTGTTATTCCCTTGTTCAGCAAGTGCCATCGTTAATATTGAGTCTTTGAGGATGGATGAAACCAAGCAGGGTTGGTCTTCAAGCTTGGCTTTTTCCTTGTCAGGAAAGAAGGGCAGTGTTGATAATGATAGCGCTTCTTTTTCGATTGGTTCTCAATGGGTCGAACCGCATTCACGTACTTTATTAATTGGTGCTTTAGATTATAGTGAGTCCAGTGGCGTTAAAGATGATGAAGAATATTTTGCCCACCTTCGACACACCCATCAGTGGACTTCAACGCTAGATTGGGAACTGTTTACTCAGAAAGAGTTTCAACCCTTTACGTATAATCGAAAACGATCGTTGTTTGGCGGAGGGCTTCGTTCAACAATGCATTGGCAGGGCCTTGTTGGTCATGCTGGATTTGGGGTAATGAAAGAGTTTGAAAGTGCAATAACCGTCACACAGCAAAACAGGCAGCTTGAAAATGATCGTTTCAATTTATTTGCTAACCTAAAATATCCGTTTTCGTCAACAGCCAACTGGGTGGGCTTGGTTTATTATCAACCCAAAGTAACAAACAGTAATGACTATCAGATGGTGATGACAACTGGGGTTGATGCCCAGATTTTTGGTCCGCTTCATATTTTATTTGATATCACTTACCAATATGATACGCATCCCACTGTTCCAAATTTAGAGCAACGTAATTATAAATATAATGCAGCTTTTGAGATAGAGTTTTAGGTTAGCCTTCAGGGTTTTTGTATCATCTTGCGAACTAAAGCGTCCAGCCTATCAGCAACACACTGAGCGTGACCAAGCCAATAAACAGATTCATGGGTAAGCCGACTTTGAGAAAGTCGCTAACTTTATAACCGCCTGGGCCATACACCATTAGGTTGGTTTGATAACCGAGCGGCGTGGCAAAGCTGGCAGACGCGGCCATCATGATTGCGAAAATAAAAGGCTCACTATTTAAGCTCAACTGTTCAGTCATTTGTAAGACAATGGGTAACATCAAAACGGCGGCGGCATTGTTGGTAATCATTTCCGTTAAAATGGACACGGTAAAGTAGGTCAGCACTAATAATAACCAGGCCTGGCCAAAACTAAGCTCAATCATGCCCAAAGCGATAAAGTTTGCAGCGCCGGTTTTATTCAAGGCTGCGCCTAAAGCAAAGGCGGCAGCAATGGTGATAATAACCGGTAAATCCAGCCCTTTCTCCGCTTCTGATAGGGTGCAAGCCCCGGAAACAATCATCAAACCGGCGCCTAACAGCGCGGCATGTAACATGCTAAGCAGTCCAAAGCTGGCAGACAGAACGACCATCGCTAAAATAGCTAAGGCAACATAGGCACGGTCATGGCGAACTTTCGCTTGGTCGTGTTCGTTAATGAGCAGAAAGTCCCGGTTATAACGTTGTCGGGTGACAAAAGCGGGTCTGGCTTCGAGTAACAGCGTATCCCCCGCTTCGAGTTTGATATTGCCCAAGTTGCCTTTTATGCGTTCTCCATTGCGCGCCACGGCTAAAATAACCGCACCGTAACGGTTACGAAAATGGGCATTGCGAATGGCATACCCCACCGCTTCACAACTGGGCGAGACCACGGCTTCGACAATTCTTCGTTCAGCGCTTTCTTTATTGAGAATGCCTTTGTCCGCTTCAGATAGCGGGGCTTCCAAGCCATTGATTCGAAGTAGGTCGGTTATGGCTTGAGTATCGCCTGCAAATACCAGTCGGTCACCGCCTTTCAGTCTTTCTTCAGAAGAAACGGCGGTGATGATACTGCCATCGCGTTCGACTTCAACCAGATATAAACTGTTTAAATCACGCAAGCCAGCTTCCTGAATTGACTTGTTAACCAAAGGGCCTTGCCGAGAAACCACCATCTCTAATGTAAATTCTCTAAAATTGGAAAAGACTTCTTGATCGTTTCGATTGGGTAACCACTTGGGAAAGAACCACCACATAAAGGCTAATCCTGCCATCACCACCGGTAATCCCACCAAGGTAATATCAAACAGGGAAAATCCAGGCTCTCCTGTTAAGGTTTGATATTGGCCATTAACAACCAGATTGGTACTGGTTCCGATTAAGGTTAAAGTGCCGCCTAATATAGCGGTATAACTTAATGGAATCAGTAGCTTAGATGGGGCGATATTGATTTTACGTGCCCATAGATGAATCGCAGGGATCATGGTGGCCACCACAGGGGTATTGTTTAAAAAGCCACTTAATAAGGATACCGGCAAAAAGATGCGTAGCAATGCCCCACGTTCTGATTGCGGTTTTCCCAAAAAGGTGTTTACGATTAGGTCAATGCCGCCTGAGGCGTAAACCCCAGCCGCCAATACAAACATGGCTGCCACGGTGATCAATCCCGGGTTGCTAAAACCGGCAAGAGATTCATCAATAGACAAAATGCCCGTTACGCTGAGCAATGTTAATGCCGTCATCATCACAAAATGGGGTTTTGCTTTGGTAAAAATCAGCAATAACAAAACACCCAGTGTCAGCGACAGCGAAAACCAACCTTGCCATTCCATTATTGAGCGACCCCGTTACTTAAGTAAGTCGTCAATGGCACGAGTTTCCCATTCTGGGAAGTGCTGACGGATGAGGGCATTTAAATCTTGTTCAAACGGCGTATATTGGCGGTGAGGCGTGACCGTCGGCGTGTCGCTTAAGACTTGTGTTACCATGGCGGCGCCAACGGTTGCTTGAGAAATCGGATCAATGAGAATAAAGCTCCCGGTGGTTCGATTATCCGCATAGGCATCAAATGGCCAGGCCTGGTCAAAATGAATGTGTGCTTGGGCAATTTCATTCACTTGTAATTGATCAGCTGAACTTTTTGCTAGCGTATTGACATCGATAAGTGCCTCAATCGATTGTAGTCGGCCATGGGTTTTACGGGTGGCGTTTTTCAGTAAATAGCGCTGCCCAATCTGAGCAGGGGTGTCATGCAACCAAACCAAATCAACTTCGACATCATGACTGACACTCGGCGTCGTGTCTGCCGATTTAACCATCCAGTCACCTCGGCTGATATCAACTTCATCGGTGGTGACAAGGGTCACGGCCATGGGCACGGTTGCTGTGTCGATAGAGGTGGATTTGGGCGGGATACTGGGTTCAATAATGTCGGCTATGTGTGTGGTTTGCCCTGAAGGATAAACAGTAATGGCATCTCCTACGCTGATTCGCCCTGCACTGATGGTGCCGCTGAAACCCCGAAACTGGGCATTGGGTCGATTGACCCATTGCACCGCAAAGCGAAAGTCTTCGGCATCATCCAGCTCATCCAGTGGCAGTTGTTCCAACGCATCCAGTAACGTGGAGCCGGAGTACCAAGGCATCTTGCTACTTTCCGTGGCGATATTGTCGCCCGTTAAGGCGCTGATGGGAATAAATTGTGCCTGTTCAATCCCTAACGGCTCGGCAAATTGCCAATATTGCTGTTGAATTTCGTCAAAGCGTTGCGCATCATAGTCCACTAAATCCATTTTATTCACCGCAATAATCAGGTGACGAATCCCTAATAAATGGGTGACAAAGCTGTGGCGACGCGTTTGTTCTAATACGCCGTGACGCGCATCGACTAAAATAACGGCGGCATTGGCGGTGGAAGCCCCCGTGGCCATATTGCGGGTGTATTGTTGGTGTCCCGGGGTGTCTGCAACAATGAATTTGCGTTTATCGGTGGCAAAAAAACGGTAGGCCACATCAATGGTAATGCCTTGCTCACGTTCAGCTTGCAAGCCATCTACAAGTAACGCTAAGTCAATTTCAGCGCCTTGGGTTCCATGCACTTTGCTGTCTTGAGTGACGCTGTTGAGTTGATCTTCAAAAATCATTTTGGTATCAAACAATAAGCGACCAATGAGCGTGCTTTTACCATCATCGACACTGCCACAGGTAATGAATCTTAATAATTCTTTGTTTTCGTGCTGCTTCAGATAAGCTTCAATATCTTGTTCAATGAGAGCGTTGTTTGCATCCATTTTAGAAGTATCCTTCTTGTTTTTTCTTTTCCATAGACGCTGAAGCGTCTTTATCAATGGCACGGCCTTGACGTTCCGAGGTCTTGGTGAGCAGCATTTCTTGAATGACTTCCGGTAAGGTGGTCGCATTCGATTCAATCGCGCCGGTTAAGGGGTAGCAACCCAGTGTTCGAAAGCGAACCATTTCGGTTTTGGCATTTTTTCGTAACGTTTCCGGAAAACGCTCATCATCGACTAAGACTTTCATGCCATCCACTTCCGCGACCAATCGGGGTTGTGCCAAATATAACGACGGCACGGGGATGTTTTCTAGATAAATGTATTGCCAAATATCGAGTTCTGTCCAGTTGGAAAGCGGAAAAATGCGGAAGCTTTCGCCTTTGTGATGTTCCGCGTTATAGATATTCCACAACTCGGGGCGTTGATTTTTAGGGTCCCAACGATGATGCTTGTCTCGAAAGGAAAAAACCCGCTCTTTGGCACGGCTTTTCTCTTCATCCCGTCGCGCACCACCGAAAACGGCATCAAATTGATAGTGATCCAACATTTGTTTTAGCCCTTGGGTTTTCATCATGTCAGTGTGTAGTGCACTGCCATGTTCAAACGGACTGATATTCATCGCAAGGCCTTCTGGATTGGTATGCACAATCAAATCCATGCCCACCTCTTTGGCGCGTTGATCACGGAATTCAATCATTTCTTTAAACTTCCAGGTGGTATCAACATGCACCAGTGGAAAAGGCGGTGTGCCCGGCGCAAACGCTTTTTGTGCCAAATGTAGCATCACTGAGGAGTCTTTACCGATGCTATATAACATGGCCGGATTGTCGAACTCAGCAACCACTTCGCGCAGAATTTCAATGGATTCATACTCTAGGCGCTTTAAGTGGGTAGTGTTAATAACGGACATGGTATCGCTCCTATGAATGAAATGCCAAACCGCCCTGAGCGGGTTGGATGATTTGCGAGCGAATAAGAAAGTCACCGAAGTGTTCATCCGCGTCCCCTTCTTGACTAAAGCGG
This sequence comes from Piscirickettsiaceae bacterium CG07_land_8_20_14_0_80_44_28, assembly GCA_002779995.1. GTDB lineage: Bacteria > Pseudomonadota > Gammaproteobacteria > Thiomicrospirales > Thiomicrospiraceae > Hydrogenovibrio. The sequence continues at coordinate 37,486 of PEWX01000059.1, read as the reverse complement.
GCAAATAATGGGGTTAAGGCCGCCAATATGCCTGCTTCATCCAAGTTTTCCTGATACAGTTTTGACAATCGTTGTCCTTGAAAATCGCCACCCAAATAGAGGTTGTATTTGCCAAGTGACTTACCAATCAGTCCAATCTCGCCCATGACCGATCGGCCACAGCCATTGGGGCAGCCCGTCATGCGAATTTTAATATCGCGATCTGCTAAGCCATGTTCTTCGAGAATCGGTTGTAGTTTGGCAATGAGTTTTGGCAAATACCGTTCGGATTCCGCCATTGCCAGTGAACAGGTGTTCAATGCCACACAAGCGATTGCATTGCGTTGTAGTCCATTTAAGCTGTCTGCGGAAACCGGCTGATTAAACTGCTCAAAGAGCGCTTCAATCTTGGGTTTGTCTTGGGGTTGAATATCCACCAGTTGCAAATTTTGGTTCGGGGTCAGCCGAAACTCACACGCATCCAACTCTGAAATGGCCAGCAATAAATCTTGTTGCGCCAGTGTGTCGGTATTTTGAATACGCCCGCCTTCAATATGGAGAACACAATGCCATAACCCTTCATCACATTGCTGCCAGCCGTAGCGGTCGGCAGAGGTGGTGAATTCAAAGGGTTTAGTGTTTTGTAATGTAAAGCTTAGCCGACTTTGTAATTCTTCGGCAAACCAGTCTTCACCATATTGCTCGATGGTGTATTTAAAACGCGACAATTTACGTTCTTCACGATTACCGAAGTCTCGCTGAATGCACATGATTTGCTCAATGACTTCCATCACTTGGTTTGGCTCACAGAACCCGACTAGATTGGCTAAACGCGGAAAAGTATCTTTGCGACCAAAGGTCATGGCTAACCCGCCGCCGACACTGATATTGAATCCAGCCAGTTTGCCCGCTTTTTCGATGGTAATCAGTCCGATATCATTGGTAAACACATCCGCATCGTTGTAGGGCGGAATGGCAATGGCAATTTTAAATTTACGCGGTAAATAGTGCTTGCCGTAAATGGGTTCCTCGATTTGACCCCCACCCGCAATCAGTTTTTTGTCTTGGTCGTCATTCAGCCAAATTTCGTGATAGGCGCGTGTTTGTGGTAAAAAGCCTTCACTGATTTGTTTTGCGTAGGGATAAACTTGGCGCTGTATCGCTTTTAAGCTGGGGTCTTGGGTACACATGACATTACGGTTGATGTCACCACAAGTGGCAATACTGTCTTGTAATGCACTGTCCATCGCTTGAATGGTCGGCTTTAAATCACTTTTAATAATGCCGTGAAATTGTAAGGCTTGGCGAGAGGACAATTTCATGGTGTTATTGCCATAGCTACGGCTGATTTGATCGCAATTACGCCATTGCTGTGCGCTCATCACGCCGCCCGGTAAACGCACCCGAATCATAAAGGAATAAGCGGGTTCCAGTTTTCGTGCCAATCGTTCATTGCGGATATCGCGGTTGTCTTGTTGGTAACTGCCATGATATTTAATAATTTGGGTATCGTTTTCCGAAATCGCGCCAGTGAGGGGGTCGGCAAGACTCTCTTCCAGTGTCCCTCGTAGATAATGGCTTTGGTCTTTTAAAATTTCAATGTCGCTATCGGTGGGCGATAGTTCATTCAACACTTTAGGGGTTGGCTTTTGTGTCATTTTGGTTTCCTTCGTTATTTGAGCAAGGTTGAGCGACATGCAGGCCGCACTCTTGTTGGCTTTGTTGAGGATTTTCCCACCACCAACGTCCCGCGCGTTCATCTTCACCGGGTTTGATGGCTCGGGTGCAAGGTTCGCAGCCGATACTGGGGTAGCCTTTGTTGTGTAATGGGTTAACCGGCACTTGGCGCGCTTTCAGGGTTTGCCATAGCTGCTCCTGCGTCCAATCTAATAAGGGATTAAATTTAATTAATTGGCGGTCACGGTCTTGTTGTAAAAAATCTAGGTTTTGGCGAAAGGCCGATTGCTGCTGACGCAGGCCGGTGATCCAAATATCCGCACCCGATAAGGCACGATTTAACGGTTCAACCTTGCGAATACCACAACATTGTTTTCGAAGTTCAATGCTGTCATAAAAGCCATTGAGTCCATAGTGATCAACATAAGCTTTTAGCGCTTGCGGATCCGGGCGAAACCGTTGAATATGAATGTTATAGTGTTGCTCTGTCTCGTCAAGCAAGCTGAGGGTTTCTGCAAATAAGCGCCCTGTTTCTAAGGTAAAAATGTCAATCGGCAGCTTTAAACGCGCAATCACTTCGGTAACTAACTGGTCTTCCGCCCCTAAACTGGTTGAAAACACAATGCGCTGACCCGCATAGGCCGCGACCACGCTTTGTAAGCGTTGGTCGAGGTCTTGGCTTAATAAGCGGGTTGAGAAGTCCGCTAAATCTTGGGCTAGGGGGGAGGTCATTTGGGTTTCCTTCTCATGAGTTTTTTAGTACACATCGCGCTGATAGCGCTTTTGTTGTATCAAATTTTGTAAATAGTCTTCAGCCGCTTCGGCATCCATTTGCCCTTGTTCAGCGACGATTTGTAATAGGGTGGCATGGACATCTTTGGCCATTTTCGCTTGATCCCCACAGACATAAAAGTAAGCTCCCGCTTCTAACCAGGCAAAGACTTCGGCGGCAGCTTGATAAAGTCGGTGCTGCACATAGATTTTTTCAGCTTGATCGCGGGAGAAGGCTAAACTGATTTTTTCTAGCGTGCCGGTCTTGACCCATTTTTGCCATTCTACTTGATAGAGGAAGTCACGACTAAAATGTTGTTCACCGAAAAATAACCAGCTTTTGCCTTTAACTTGGTTGGCTTCTCTTTCTTGCATAAAGGCTCTAAAAGGTGCAATGCCTGTGCCTGGGCCGACCATCATAATCGGCGCATCGGCTTTTTCAGGTAACTTGAAATTCGGGTTGGGCTTAATACTCAATGACACCTGATCGCCTTCCTGTAAGTTTGCTAAAGCATTAGAACAGCTGCCATAGCGGGTGCGGCCATTTAATTCATAAACCACTTGGCCAATGCACAGGTGTAGTTCGTCTTCGAGCAGATTTTGGCTGGAGGCGATTGAGTATTGCCGAGGGCGTAATGGCAGTAACCACTCCACTAAGTCTTGTGCTGTCAACACGCCTGCGGGCGAGGCAAGGTTGAATATATCCAAAACATCGCTCTGATTTAGAGAGGTTTTATCTAAAGGCGTATTCGCAACAAGACTGGGTTGATTGAGTTTATCGGCATAAGCATCCAATTGTTTGGGGGTGATACAGCGTAATTGGCGTTTGTGCGTTAAGGCTTGTTCAAGTGTGACCTCTTCACCCTTGAGGTTGACGGTTTCAGTGGCATCAAGACCGGCTTGACGAATCACACTGGCAACCAGTTCCGAATCGTTTTGGGTTGCAATTACGGCAATATCCCCGGGTTGATATTGAATGCCGGAATCCGCAATATCAAGCTCTAAATGAAATACCGTTTTATTAGAGGTGATATCGGTTAAGGGGGTAATGGCAAGCACTTCGGCTGGATAAGGGTTCTTTTCTGACCAGGCCTGGGTGTTTTGATGGGCAATGGAGGCTTTTGCGCTTGTACTTGCACCGGCTTCTTTTAGCAAGGTATCTCTAACTTCGAGCACCCATTTATCTGCACTTGATTGGAATTCCACATCGGCTTCTACGCGGGGTAATAAACGGGTTGCTCCCAATTCGGCTAATCGGGTATCAAAGTCAATGGCGGTTTGGCAAAACTGATCATAACTGCTGTCACCCAGTCCGAATACGGCATATTTTAGTTCTCTTAATGGTGGGGCTTTTGCTGCAAACAAGGACTTATGGAAGGCTGCGGCGGTATCCGGTGGCTCGCCTTCACCATAGGTGCTGCTAACCAAAATTAAGTGGCTAATTTTGGCCAGTGCTTTCACTTTAATATCAGAGACATTGCTAAGGGTCACCGCAATTGACTCAGCTTCTAAAGTGGTTTTTAGCTGTTCTGCAACCTGTTGCGCATTACCGGTTTGGGTTGCAACCAAAATCGTTACACCGGGTAAAGTCGCTTGGTCGTTAAGTGACGGTGTCGCTTTGGAAGCGTCAGTATTGGCTTGAGAAAGCCCGTAGAAATAGCCACTTAACCACAGTTGCTGTTGGGGTGTGCTCTGTTGTCGAAGCGATTCCAGGGTTTCGATTTGTGTTGTGTTAAACAAGTCCATGTCATTCTCGTCTGTCATATCAGTTGAATAGGGTCAAAGTATAAAAAAAACGTTTTATTATTAAAAATGATTTAATTTGATTTATATATCACTAAAGAAGATTTATAGAAGTATTTAGGCGCTAACCCGAGCTTTGATCACCTCGCCGATTAGTATTAAAGCGGGTGATTGCACCGATTGCTCCATAATCGTGTTGGGGAAATTTTGCAGGTCGCTGATCCAAACCTTTTGTTGTGGGCAGGTGCCATTTTCAATCAGTGCCACAGGGGTATCAGCGGCCATCCCTTTAGCCAAAAGCCCTGCACTAATTTTAGGGGCATTGTGCAGCCCCATATAAAATACCATGGTGTCCCCTGCATCGGCTAAGCGCCCATAATCGACTTCTTCAAAAGCGCCTGCTTTTTTATGGCCGGTAATGAATGAGACCGATTTGGCATAATCACGGTGGGTCAGCGGAATTCCGGATGAGGCTGCACAGCCTACGGCAGCGGTAATGCCGGGAATCACAGTGGCACGAATCCCCTGTTGTTGCAATGCCGCCATTTCTTCGCCACCACGGCCAAACACATACGGATCGCCGCCTTTTAGGCGGGCAACTTTTAATCCTTGCCGGGCGAGTTCGATCAGTTTGTGGTTGATTTGATCTTGTGGCAAGGTGTGGTTGCCACGGCTTTTACCCACAAAGAGCCTTTCTGCTTCGCGCCTGGCAAGGTTGATGATTTCCGGGGCAACTAACTTGTCGTAAACCACGACATCTGCCTGTTGTAAAAAACGATGTGCCTTTAACGTGAGTAATTCCGGATCACCCGGCCCGGCGCCAATTAAATAAACTTCACCGCGATGTGTTTCGGTTTGATCGGTATTGGTTGCGTTACTGAGCTGTTGTTGAATGTATTGAGCGGCAGCCTGCATATCGCCTTGTGCGCTTTGTTCAATGAGGCTGGGGGTTAGGGTTGACTCCCAAAAATCTTTACGTTTTTCGACCGTGGTTAATTTGGATTTGACTTGGTCTCTGAATTGACCCAGTAATTCGGTCAGTCGTCCAAATCCTGCCGGAATCATTGCTTCCAGTTTCGCCTTGAGAATGCGCGCCAGTACCGGGGAGCGTCCGCCGGTTGATAGTGCAATGGTGAGTGGCGCACGGTCAATAATCGCCGGTAAAATAAAGCGACATAAATCGGTCTGGTCGGCTACATTCACTAAAATGCCCTGTGATTCCCCCCATTGATATACCGCTTGATTGGTCTGACGGTCATCGGTGGCTGCGATAATCAATTTGGGTTTGGGAAGTGATTCTAAGTCGGCATCGGCAAAAGCGTGTTCGAGCCAATGGCACCGGCCTTGTTCGATTAATCGCGCCATTTCATTTTTGGTGCCTGGTGCAATAACGGTGACGGTTGCACCTGCTTCGAGCAGTAAACTGGCTTTGCGAGCGGCAATTGTGCCACCGCCGATGACCCAGCAAATTTGCTGTTGTAGTTTAATAAAAATCGGTAAGTAATCCATGATAGCTGCCTCTTAATGATTGGCGCTATCTTAGAAAAAACTTAAAATCAAATAAAATGATTTAAATAGATTTATATATCAGCTTATGGAATGCGGGTAGGATTGGCAGAGCAGCCTGCATCTTTTTACGGTGATAAAAAGATGCAGTGAAAAGCCTGGCGGTTAGTGACGGCCGTAGCCACGCATGTAGTGTTCAAGGTGCGATAGGTCGGTTGAGATTTTGCGTACCAGTTTGTCGGTATTGCTGACCACATTTTCTACGAGGTTTAATGCTAAGAAAGGGTGTTCTACTCGCAAACGGTCATACATATCGCGACGAATTTCAAATAGCGTTAGTTCATTGCTTGCAGCCGCCATTTTAAGCATTCTGTCTTTACCATCAAAGAAAGAAATTTCCCCTATAAAATAGCCGGGTCCTTGAGTGCCGACAACCATCTCGTCAGAACCATCATAAGAGATAAAGTTGACCTTGCCGTCTAAGATAAGAAACATCGCATCCCCCGGATCGCCTTTGTCGGCAATCGTTTCGCCTTTGGTGTAGGATTTTTGGTTAACAAAATGGGTTAAGCTATTGACCTCATCGCGGGTCAGTGATGTGCAGATGTGGTGCTCTTGAAAAAAATCATAGAGCCTTTCAGATGTCATGGTTTGCATCAAGTTCTCCTTAATGGGATTCTTTATAGAGACCTTTGCATGAGTGGGGCGCGAAACAAAAATGTGGGAAATTCTAACCCTTTTTATTCGTGACGCCCTCTCGTGCAAAAATCTCTTATAGTCGGTTTAATCTGGCGTTGTGGCTAAAATCAAAATTTTTTTTATTGTATTGTATCTTTCCGACCATTGCACCCTTCTGATTTAAATCTTTTTTTGATTGGTCTCAAAATCGGTCAAAAATGGCCAGGCCTGGGGGGTTATTCGTTGAGGGTACTGAGGATTTCAGTCATATCATGAGATGAAATAGGGCGGCTGTAGTAGTAGCCTTGATGTTGGTTGCATTGATAATTAATAAGAAAGGACTTTTGTTCAAGTGTTTCAACGCCTTCGGCTATCACGGTTAAGCCAAGGCTGTCAGCCATGGCAATAATGGTTTTGGTAATGACCGCATCTTCTTCGTCCTGTGGCAGATCCAGGATAAAAGATTTATCAATTTTTAATTTAGTGACGGGTAGCCGTTTTAAGTAAGCGAGAGAAGAGTAACCTGTGCCAAAATCGTCAATGGCGATATGGATACCGAGTTTTTTCAGCTGCTGTAGTTTACAACTCATTCTTTCCAGATTTTCCATCAGGTTGGTTTCGGTGACTTCAAATTCAATCCATTCAGGTTTGCAGTGAGCGTGTTGCAATAGGCTTTCTATCGTATCGATAAAATCATCTTGTTGAAGGTGCTTGACGCTCAGATTGAGTGACAGTCGCCCAGGATTTAAGCCCATGTCCATCCAGTGTTTGAATTGATGCAAGGCGATTCGCATGACTTGCCGATCCAGTTCTACAATGAGATTGGATTCTTCGGCAATCGGAATAAAAGCGATGGGTGGTAATAGACCTTTGGTGGGATGTTGCCAGCGAACCAGCGCTTCCATGCCAATCAGTTTCTCGGTTATAGCATGGTATTGCGGTTGATAGTACACCAAAAACTCTTGTTGATGTAGGGCTTGGCGAAGACTGTTTTGCATCGCCATGTGCTCAAAGGCTTTGTTGCTCAGTTCTTCTGTATAAAACTGAAAATTATTGCGCCCCTCATCTTTGGCGCGATACATGGCCGCATCGGCAAATTTGAGCAAATCCTCTGGCGTCTCGGCATCTTTCGGGTAAAGACTGATGCCGATACTGTTGGAGAGTAAAAATGTATGTTCGGCCACTTGAATGGGCTCGTGGGTGGCGTCTAGAATTTTTTGGGCTAAGGTTATGGCGTCTTGCGAGGTTTTGAGCGATTCTTGTAAAATCGTGAATTCGTCTCCGCCCAATCGCGCCAAAGTGTCTTCGGCTCGAATCGTTTGTCGAATGCGGTTGGCGATGGTTTTAAGGACTTGATCCCCGATATCATGCCCTAAAGAATCATTGATCTTTTTGAATTGATCGAGGTCGATAAAAAGAACTGCAAAAGCCGTTTGAGCGCGTTTGGCTTTTTCAATCGCATATTGTAAGCGATTGTTGAACAGCGTTCGGTTTGGCAGTTGTGTTAATCCATCGTGATGGGCTTGATGTTTTAAGGTTTCTGTTTGGTGTTTGAGCTGGATTTCTAAATTACGACGTTCTGTAATGTCTTCATAGGTTCCGAGCATGCCGACAATTTCCTGATGGGCATTTTTTAACGGCATTCTTGAAACCAGCCAGGTTTTTTCAGTGCCATCGTCATCCACATAAGTCTCTTGCTGCGTTAAGGTCGATTGACCCGATAGAATGATGGCCATATCGGTTTGAAAATAAAAATCGGCTTTCGTGTCTCGCCAAGGCAAGTCATAATCCGTTTTGCCAATCAGTTGTTGTGGATCTTGGAGTTGAGCATCTGCTAAAAATAGGCGGTTGGCACCGAGGTATTGACCTTGCAAATCTTTCCAAAAAATACGGACGGGCACGGTTTCGAGTACATTTTCCATTAATTCTTTTTGATGGGTTAACTGCGATTCTATGTTTTTCAATTCGGAAATATCGGTGTCAAATAACACCACCGCATCTTGGCCTTGGTAAGGAAGGTGCTGCAAAATGGCTTTAACAGGGTATCGACTGCCATTTTTGCGTTGGTGTATAGAGAGGTTGGTCACCGTTTTTTGGTTACTTTCTAATGCCTTCAGTTTTTCAACCTGCTCAAGGGTTAGATAAGGATTGATGTCAATCACGGTGAGTTGTGTCAACTCTTCAAGCGTGTAACCCAGATTATTTAAAGCACAGTCATTAGCATATAAATATCGTAGGCTATGGTAGTCAAAAATATAGATTTCCTGGTGGGCAATTTGCATTAAATGCGCCAACTCTTGATAGCTACGTTCCAGCTGGATCAGGTGAGTAATGTCGCTGGAAATACCAACGGCTTTTATTGGGATTTGGTTTTCATCGTATTCAATGTGACCGACCAATTCGATAAACACTTCGGTGCCGTCTTCTCGAATCAATTTGTGCGATAATTGTTGTTTTTGACCTGTTTCAATCGCCGTTTTAAGCTTGCTTTGCATTCGCTCACGATCCGTCACCGAAAGTGAGCTGAGTAGATAGTCTAAAGAGGGAGCGAAGGTGGCAGGGTCTTTTCCGTGCATCTTATAAATTTCACTTGACCAAGTAAGCTTGCCGCTTGCAATTTCCAGTTCCCATAAGCCGACTTTGGCAAACTCCTGAAGTTGCGCCAATTGTTTTGCTTGGTTTTGCAAAGTTGTTTCTGTCTGATCAAAAGGTTGTTGAGACATTGCAGCAGTACTCTAGAGGTAAAGTGCATGTCAGTATAACGCAGGTTTTTTTAGAAAGATATGGTTTTGTGGTGTATTCACGATAGCGTTTTTTTATTGGGCTATCGCTTTGGTTTTGCAAGCGTTTTGAGTAATTGGCGGGGGTAAATAAAAAACTCGCTTGTGGAGCCGATTCATCGAACCAAACTAATGGCATCGTAGCTTTTTCAAGCGAGTTAAAGCAACATCATTTAAATAGCGAGTTATAAAAACTCAAAAAATATTTTATGGTGTTTTTGGTCGGCAATTGTGAAATAAATATGAAGTCTCTTTGCCGTGATTGGCGATGTTTTAAGGATGTCCGTGTTATAATGCGTTCATTTTATGTGCTACGCGTTTGGGCTCTGATTTGGCTGGATTTAAGCTTGTTCAGGCGTTCTAATTGTTTAGCTGTCTAGGAAAGATTATGGAGACAGGATTTACCCATTTTGAAGTGATTGTTGTAGGCGGTGGGCATGCGGGCACAGAAGCAGCTTTAGCATCCGCTCGGATGGGGGTTCGGACATTGTTGTTGACCGACAATATTGACACCTTGGGTCAAATGTCTTGTAACCCTGCAATTGGAGGGATTGGTAAGGGGCATTTGGTAAAAGAAGTTGATGCACTGGGGGGTGCTATGGCACTCGCGATCGATGAGGCGGGGATTCAATTTCGTACCTTGAATGCCTCGAAAGGCCCAGCGGTAAGAGCCACTCGTGCACAGGCAGATCGTGTTTTGTATCGGCAGGCCATTCGTACGCGCTTAGAAAATCAACGTAATTTAACGCTATTTCAGCAACCCGTAGAAGATTTTTTGGTTGAGGGCGACCAAGTGATTGGCGTCAGTACGCGCATGGGACTGAAGTTTTATGCGGCGCAAGTGGTCTTAACCGCAGGCACATTTTTGGCGGGTCGTATTCATATAGGGTTAAAAAACTATGAAGGCGGAAGGGCGGGGGATGCGCCGGCAAACCGGTTGGCGGAAAAATTACGAGAATTAAATCTACCGGTGGGGCGTTTGAAAACCGGCACACCACCGAGAATCGACGCGCGCAGTGTCAATTTTGATGCGATGCAATGTCAGCCCGGCGATTCTCCTATGCCGGTGTTTTCTTTTATGGGTAAGGCGACGATGCACCCGCAACAGATGCCTTGTTATATCACCTATACCAATGAGCAGACACACGACTTTATTCGCGGTGCTCTGGATCAGTCTCCCATGTATTCGGATGTCGGTGAAATTAATAGCGTGGGGCCGAGATATTGTCCGTCAATTGAAGACAAGGTGATGCGCTTTAGCGAACGCACGCAACACCAAGTCTTTATTGAGCCGGAGGGGTTGACGTCGAATGAATTGTATCCCAATGGGATTTCTACCAGTTTACCTTTTGAAACTCAGGTGCAGATCGTGCAGTCAATGAAAGGCTTGGAGAATGCGCGTATTATGCGGCCGGGTTATGCTATTGAGTATGATTATTTTGATCCGAGAGGACTCAAGCCGACACTGGAAACACAGGCTATTAAGGGGGTATATTTTGCCGGGCAGATTAATGGTACAACCGGCTATGAAGAGGCCGCTGCACAAGGAATACTAGCAGGTTTGAATGCAGGTCGACGTGCTCAAGAATTACCGCAATGGTATCCTCGGCGGGATGAAGCTTACATTGGGGTGATGGTGGATGATTTAATTACGCTGGGAACCAGCGAGCCTTATCGGATGTTTACGTCTCGCGCCGAATATCGTTTGATGCTGAGAGAAGATAATGCTGATCAAAGATTAACCCCAATTGGTAGAGAACTCGGGTTGGTGGATGATGAGCGCTGGATGGCATTTGAATCGAAAATGTCGTTATTCGATGCCGAAGTGGCACGGTTGAAACAAACTTGGATTTATCCACAGCATGCGGATGCGCAAAAAGCAGAGGGCTTGATGGATTTGCCGTTAAGCAAGGAGCAGACATTATTTGATTTGCTAAAACGGCCGAATGTACATTATGCCGCTTTGGCAAGCTTATCGATGTTTGGGGAGTCGGTCGATGATGACAAAGTGGTTGAGCAAATTGAGATTGAAGCCAAATATGCCGGCTATATTTTGCGGCAACAACAAGATATTGATAAATTAAAACGTGCTGAAAAAGTGCAGATACCGGAGGGTTTAGATTTGGATCAAATTTCCGGGTTGTCGAATGAAGTGAAACAAAAATTGCGTGATCATCGTCCGGCAACCTTGGGCATGGCGTCGCGTATTTCAGGGGTGACGCCCGCAGCGATTTCTTTGCTGTTAATTTATATTAAGAAATGGCGTCAGACAGCCAAAAGCAATGAAGGTCAATTAGGTTAAAACATGGCATCAAACAAAAGTTTGCCTTCCTCTTATGTCGATTATCTGACCGCATTGGAGCAGGCATTTAGGGTCTTTGGGCTATCGGAAAACGGCCAGGCCTGGCAGAAATTACTCGAATATATGGCGTTATTGCAAAAGTGGAATCGGGTTTATAACTTGACGGCAATTCGGGATGAAGAGGAAATGTTTGTTAAAAATTTGCTGGATAGTTTGAGTGTCGCGCCGTATTTATCCGGTCAACGATTGATTGATGTTGGAACCGGGGCGGGGTTGCCCGGTATTCCGTTAGCGATCTTGTTCCCTGAGCGGCAAGTTGATTTATTGGATAGTAACAGTAAAAAAACGCGGTTTTTGGTTCAGGCAAAAGCGGAATTAGGGTTGGATAACGTTCAGGTACTACACGAACGTGTAGAGGGCTATCAGCCGCAAGCCTTGTATGACGGTGTTGTATCCCGAGCGTTTGCCTCCTTGGAGGATATGTTGCATTGGACACGGCACTTATTAAAGCCTCATGGTTATTGGTGGGCAATGAAAGCGCAAAAAACGCAAGATGAGGTCGCACATTTGCCAGAGTTTGCTAAAATGTTGCAAGTTTTTAATTTAGACGTACCTGGCTTGGCGGCACATAGAACCTTGATACGAATCGAAAATCTTCAGGAAAGTTAAATGGCTCGAATCATTGCGGTGGCGAATCAAAAAGGCGGAGTGGGCAAGACCACGACCACAGTGAATCTGTCAGCAGCCTTTGCAAAGATGGGGAAAAAAGTCCTGATGATGGACTTGGATCCGCAAGGGAATGCAACGGTTGCGATTGGTGTTGATAAAGAAGATTTGCCAGTCTCGGCTTATGATGTGCTGGTGGGGGAGGTAAAGATTCGAGATGCCGTGCTCACCACGGCGGTTGAAAACCTTGATTTGATTGCCGCCAATGGAGATTTGACTGCTGCTGAAGTTGATTTGATTGATGAGTCTAAAGGGCCTAAAAAGCTCCGAAAAGCGTTGAAAAAAATACGCGATCACTATGATGTTATTTTATTGGATTGTCCGCCAACACTGAATATGTTGACCATCAATGCGTTAACGGCCTCTGATGGCATCGTCGTGCCGGTTCAATGCGAATATTTTGCGTTGGAAGGGTTGTCTGCGCTGATGGATACGATTGAGGCGGTACAAACCGAATTGAACCCTAATTTACACATTGATGGGTTGCTTAGAACCATGTATGACCGCCGTAATAATTTAGCGAATGATGTCTCGAATCAGTTGGTTGCGCATTTTGGTATGAAGGTTTTGCAGACGATTGTCCCGCGTAACGTGCGTTTGGCCGAGGCACCGAGCTATGGGGAGTCAATCTTGGATTATGACTTAGCCTCTAATGGCGCTATTGCGTATTTGGCATTGGCCAATGAATTGATTCGACGAACAAAATTGTAACTGGAAACGAAGATGGCAAAAAAACGATCAGGGATGGGAATAAGAGGGGTCAATGCCTTAATTGGCGGTAAGCAGAAGGCAGAAGGGAGCCTCGCCGATTTACGCATCGATAAAATTTCGGTCGATGCATTGATTCCCGGCGTTTATCAGCCTCGTCAACAGTTTGATGAAGGTGCTTTGCAAGAGTTAGCCGATTCCATTCGTATTCAAGGGATTGTTCAGCCAATCGTTGTAAAGGCTATCGGTAATCAGCAATTTGAAATTATTGCCGGGGAACGTCGGTGGCGTGCTGCGAAATTAGCTGGTTTGGAATCTGTACCGGTGGTTATTCGTAAAGCGGATAACCAAGCAACCTTGGCGATGGCGCTGATTGAAAATATTCAGCGTGAGGATTTAAATCCAATAGAAACGGCTATGGGTCTGAAGCGGTTGATGAAAGAGTTTGAGCTCACTCAGCAAGCGGTCGCCGATGCCGTCGGGCGCTCAAGAACCGGTGTGACCAATTTGTTGAGATTATTGAGTTTGCCTCAGCACATACAAGACAGCTTGCATCAGGGCGTATTAACCATGGGGCATGCAAGAGCCATTATAACGTTACCGGAAGAAATGCAATTGTCGTTGGTAGAAAAAGCAATTAAAAAGGGTTGGTCTGTTCGAGAAATGGAGCAAGCGGTACAAAATTTACTGGTACCCAAAAAGTTAAAATCGCAACAAAACCGTCATACTTTATCCGTAAAATGGCAGGAACACCAACAACGAATAGCAGAAAAAATGTCGGTTAATGTTAAGATTTCACAAAGCGCAAAGGGGCGTGGTAAGATTGAGATTCCATTTCAATCAGAAACAGATTTAGAGCGACTGCTTGAGTTGCTGTCATAATATACGCTTACCATATTTAGTGGGTAATACTGAGTTCTCAACAACATGTTGTGGTGAAAGAAAAATTATCAGATTACCCCTAGATTTTCATTCAATAAACAGCTATGATTCTCGACTGTTTAACTTGGCTCTGTCCAAGGTGTTTAGATTAAAATTTGGAGAAGTCAGCGTGAAAGAAGAGAGCGTTCCTGAGTCCGCTGAAATGTCTTCAAGAAAAAATAAACCAGCTTTAAATTTTTTGCTGCTCAGTGCAGGTTCGATGTTTACCAGCATGATCATTGCCGGTTTTTTGGTTGGCTATGTTATCGACCTTTTGTTTGACACCATGCCTATCTTTTTATTGAGTTGTGGGGTTTTAGGGTTTATTGGCGGTATGATGAAAGTGCATAAGTTGTTGGAAAAAATGTCACTGCTTGATACAGGAAAAGCAAAGCCAACGGAATCAGAAACGTCAAAGCATGACTAAGTTTCAAGATACATCTCTAACAAAATCCTTAAAAATTCAAGTGATAATTGGCTTGATTGGGGTGCTGGTTTTTGGCGTTTACGGTCAGTGGCTGGACGCAATATATGGTTTTTTTATTGGCTTGGTTAATGTATTGATTTTAGCCATCAGCTTTGCTCGCGCAAATCGAAAAGCAGAGCAGGATCCTAAGGGTGGTATACAGATTTTATATTTGAGTGCAGTAATGAGATTTATTCTACTTGCTGTGTTATTTGTTTTGGGGTTGCAAGCCTTTGGATTGGCGCCCATGCCCGTTGTGTTAACTTTTGTGGTAATGCAGCTGGCACAGGTGTTTAATTTGAAAGGTAAGCAGCGTTTGACTGACTAAGGAGAAGACCCTTGAGCGCTGAAAAAATGGGAACTGTCGAGTATATTCAACATCACTTGACAAACAATACACTCGCTTTAAATGCCGAGGCACAAGAAGCAATTGATAAGGGACAAATGACTTTTTGGGCATTAAATCTTGATACGATTGCATTTAGTCTTTTGTTGGGAGCATTAATTGTATTTGTGGCGGCTCGTTTAGGCAAACAACTGGAATCTGGAACCCCCGGTGGTTTTCAGAATTTTGTAGAAAGTGTATTAGACTTTGTCTCTACCAATGTTAGAGATGCCTTTCCAGGACATAATCCATTAATCGCCCCTTTAGCGTTAACCATCTTTTTATGGGTTTGGTTGATGAACTTTATGGATTTGATTCCAGTTGATTTATTGCCTTACCTATTTCAATTGATTACCGGTGATTCGCACGCTTATCTAAAAGTGGTACCAACCACCGATTTAAATACGCCGCTTGCAATGGCAGCCGTTGTATTTGGATTGATACTTTATTACAACATTAAGTGTAAAGGGTTAGTCGGCTTTATTAAGATGTTCTTGTTTCATCCATTTGGTAAATTTTTTGTCCCAGTGAATATTGTTATGACATTAATCGAAGAAGTTTCAAAGCCATTATCGTTAGCTTTGCGACTATTCGGTAATATGTTCGCTGGGGAACTTGTATTCCTACTGATCGCATTGATTGGTGGAACTTTGGCAGTGGGTGCCGCTGCCTTATTCTGGGCGCCACTACAAGCTATATTGGATTTGGGTTGGTTGATCTTCCATTTATTGGTTATCACCTTACAAGCCTTTATCTTTATGGTGCTTACTATTGTTTACCTTGGCATGGCTCACGAAGAGCACTGAGAGGCTAATGAAAGGAATAGAAAAGGTTTCGTTTGTTGAGATCTTTTCAAAAGGTTTAAGCGCACCTATCACCTAGTTTCGTTAATTGAGACGACAGGGGTAAAAAGCTTTTTTAACTTTAACTTTAAACTTTGGAGAAAATCGATGGAAGTAACTGCTACTATGATTGCTGATATCTACGCCGCAACTGCTATTGGTGTAGGTGTAATTTTGGCTGCTGCAGGTCTGGGTTCAGCTATTGGCTGGGGTCTAATCTGTTCTAAAACGTTAGAAGGGATTGCTCGTCAACCAGAAATGCGTCCTGCTTTAATGACTAACATGTTCATTTTTGCCGGTCTGATGGAGTCATTCCCATTCATTATCCTGGCTTTTGCTATGTGGTTCTTGTTTGCAAACCCATTCGTTGGAGCGATGACTGCTGCGCTAGGTGCATAATCTAGACAGAAATCATCTCAACTATATTTTTAAATAACGAATGGCGAGGTAACCACTGTGAATATTAACGCAACGCTTCTCATCCAAATAATCGCATTCTTGCTGTTAATTTGGTTTGTGAATAAAGTGCTGTGGGGGCCACTTTCAAAGTTAATGGAAGACCGTCAAAAAAGAATTAATGATGGTCTTTCTGCTGCAGAGAAAGGAAAGCATGAACTTGAATTGGCTGAAAAACGTGCGAAAGACGTACTAAAAGATGCCAAGCTTCAAGCTCAAAATGTATTAAGTCAAGCTGAAAAACGCGGGTCTGAAATCGTAGAAGATGCGAAAGTAAAAGCCGTTGAAGAAGCTGACCGCATTAAAGCTTCCGCCCAGGCAGAGCTAGAACAAGAA
This sequence comes from Piscirickettsiaceae bacterium CG07_land_8_20_14_0_80_44_28, assembly GCA_002779995.1. Lineage (GTDB taxonomy): Bacteria > Pseudomonadota > Gammaproteobacteria > Thiomicrospirales > Thiomicrospiraceae > Hydrogenovibrio. Next base: position 21,210 of record PEWX01000059.1, on the reverse strand, counting down.
GTAAGTCGTGCCAGAGAAGAGCTTCGTAAGGAAGTTTCATCATTGGTTGTATCAGGCGCTGAAAAAATTCTTCATAAAGAAGTTGATGCCGCTGTACATAACGACATGCTTGAAACCTTAGTTAAATCAATCTAAGGACTATAAGCTATGGCAGAATTAATAACCATTGCAAGACCGTATGCCGTTGCGGCTTTTGAAGCTGCAAAAGAAGGGAATGCCCTTGCTGAATGGTCAGAACAGCTAACGAATTTAGCGGCCATTGCTTCAGATGAAGCAATGAAGGATTACCTAAATCAACCCTCTGTGACTGCAAACGATGTTTGTGATCTTATGGTTGAAATTATGGGATCTAATTTGACCAGCGAAGGCAAAAACCTCTTAACCGTTTTAGCTGAAAATAAACGTTTGAACGCGCTTTCTAAAATTGCTGAACATTTTCAACAATTGAAAGCGGATGAAGAAAAGCGCGTTTTAGCCACAGTTATTTCAGCTCGGAAGCCTACGGTTGAGCAGAAAAAGAAATTAAGTGCTGCTTTAAATGCTAAGTTTGATGCTGAGGTTGAAGTATCTTATGAAGAAGATCCAACTTTAATCGCAGGCATAAGAATTCGAGTGGGTGATTGGGCTATTGATGGTTCAGCACTTTCACAATTAAACAAACTTGGCGCAGCAATCGCCCAATAATGGAGAGGAACACACATGCAATTGAATGCCTCTGAAATCAGTAACCTAATCAAAGACCGTATTAAAGGATTTGAAGGTACTGCAGAGTCTGGCAGTGAAGGAACGGTTGTCAGTATCGCTGACGGTATCGCTCTTGTTCACGGCGTATCAGACGTAATGTATGGTGAGATGGTTCAATTTGACGAGAAAACCTTCGGAATGGCGCTTAACCTTGAGCGTGACTCTGTAGGGGTTGTTGTACTTGGAGAATATGATCACATCTCTGAAGGTGACAAGGTAACTTGTACCGGTAAAATTTTAGAAGTCCCTGTCGGTCCTGAATTAAATGGCCGTGTTGTGGATGGTTTAGGTCGCCCAATTGATGGTAAAGGTGCGATTGATTCAAAAATCAATTCACCGATTGAGCGTATCGCCCCGGGTGTTATCGACCGTCAATCCGTTGATCAGCCTTTAATGACAGGCATTAAATCGATTGACTCGATGATTCCGGTTGGTCGAGGTCAGCGTGAGTTAATCATTGGTGACCGTCAAACAGGTAAAACGGCGATCGCAATTGATGCCATCATTTCTCAAAAAGGAACGGGTGTTAAATGTATCTACGTTGCGATGGGTCAAAAAGCCTCAACGGTTAATAATGTTGCCCGTAAGCTTGAAGAATATGGCGCAATGGAAAACACAGTCATCGTTGCTGCAAATGCTTCAGATCCGGCTGCCCTACAATATATGGCCGCTTATGCCGGTTGTGCGATGGGTGAATACTATCGTGATCGTGGTGAAGATGCCTTGATCATTTATGATGATTTGACTAAGCAGGCTCAAGCCTATCGTCAAATTTCATTGCTACTTCGTCGTCCTCCGGGTCGTGAAGCTTTCCCGGGTGATGTCTTCTATCTACATTCCCGTCTACTTGAACGTGCTGCTCGTGTAAACGAAAAGTATGTTGAAGAGTTTACCAAGGGTGAAGTCAAAGGTAAGACTGGGTCTTTAACGGCATTACCGATTATCGAAACGCAAGCAGGTGACGTTTCTGCATTCGTACCAACCAATGTCATTTCAATTACAGATGGTCAGATTTTCTTAGAAACCAGCTTGTTTACCCAAGGGATTCGTCCTGCGGTGAATGCAGGTCTATCGGTTTCTCGTGTTGGTGGTGCGGCACAGACCAAAGCCATTAAAAAATTGGGTGGTGGTATCCGTCTAGATTTGGCTCAGTATCGTGAGTTGGCAGCATTTGCTCAGTTCGCTTCTGACTTAGATCCAGCAACTAAAGCCCAGCTTGAACGCGGTAAACGTGTTACAGAATTGATGAAGCAAAGCCAATATTCACCTTTAACTATAGCTGAAATGGCTGTCTCTTTGTATGCTGCAAATGAAGGCTATTTAGATGATGTTGAAGTTGAAAAGGTTCTAGATTTTGAAAGCGCTTTACATGCTTATCTAAATTCTGAAAATGCCGACTTGGCAGCAAAAATCAATGCAAAAGGCGACTGGAACGATGAAATCGTTGCAGAAGTAAAAGCGATGATCGATGCATTTAAAGCAAACGGTGTTTATTAAGAAGGGGTAAGCCATGGCAGGCGGGAGTAAAGAAATACGGGCGAAAATTACGTCTGTAACGAATACCAAGAAAATCACCAAAGCCATGGAGATGGTGGCTGCATCGAAAATGCGTAAAGCGCAGGCTCGTATGTATGCTACTCGCCCATATGTTGAAAAAGTGAAGAGAGTCATTAACCACGTTTCTAGTGCGCATCCTGAATATAAGCATCCTTATACTCAGGTTCGTGAAAATGTTAAACGGGTTGCATTGATTGTTGTCTCTTCTGATCGCGGTTTATGTGGTGGTTTAAATTCAAACTTATTCCGAAAAGCATTACCACTGTTTAAGCAGTGGAATGAACAAAATGTTCAAATTGAACTGGCGTTAGTGGGTAATAAGGCACAAGCTTTTTTTAGGAGCTATGGTGGTAATGTTGTTGCTACTGTGTCTGATTTAGGGGATACACCTCATATTGACGATTTGGTTGGAACGATTAAAGTCGTTTTAGACCGGTTTGAGTCAGGTGAAGTGGATGAAGTGCATTTAGCTTCCAATGAGTTTATTAATACAATGACTCAGGCACCCACCATTAAGCAGCTCGTTCCATTGGAGTCTGAAACAAAGAATGATGAGTCACATTGGGATTATTTGTATGAGCCTGATGCGAAGACAGCATTGAATTTGTTGATGCGTCGTTATGTAGAGAGTACGGTTTACGGGTCTGTGGTTGAAAATGCTGCTTGTGAACAAGGTGCTCGGATGATTGCAATGAAGAATGCGACGGATAATGCAGGTGAGATGATTAATGAGCTTAAGTTGTCTTATAACAAGGCGCGTCAAGCGGCAATCACAGCTGAATTATCTGAAATTGTGGCTGGTTCATCAGCTGTTTAAGTTTGAAGTATTTCAATAAAAGGTTAAAGATTATGAGTGGAAAAATAGTACAAGTAATCGGCGCGGTAATCGACGTCGAGTTTAATCGTGCTGATTTACCAAAGATCTATGACGCGTTAAAAGTTGATGAACTAGGACTAACACTTGAAGTTCAACAACAAATCGGTGACAACCAAGTGCGTGCAATCGCAATGGGTTCATCTGATGGTTTAAAGCGCGGCATGGCTGTATCTAACACAGGTGAAGCGATTTCGGTTCCAGTGGGTAAAGCAACACTAGGTCGTATCTTTGATGTACTTGGGAATGCAATTGATAATGCAGGCCCTGTCGGTAATGAAGATACCATGACGATTCACCGTCCAGCACCTGCTTTTGATGAGCTAGCCGCTTCTCAAGAGTTACTGGAAACGGGCGTAAAAGTGATCGACTTAATCTGTCCTTTCGCTAAGGGTGGTAAAGTTGGTCTATTCGGTGGTGCCGGTGTTGGTAAAACCGTTAACATGATGGAGTTGATTCGTAACATCGCCATCGAGCACTCAGGTTACTCCGTATTTGCGGGTGTAGGTGAGCGTACTCGTGAAGGGAACGATTTCTATTATGAAATGGAAGAATCTGGCGTATTGGATAAAGTTGCGTTGGTTTATGGTCAGATGAATGAGCCACCAGGTAACCGTTTACGTGTTGCTTTGACTGGCTTAACCATGGCTGAGTTCTTCCGTGATGAAGGTCGTGATATCCTGTTCTTCGTCGATAACATTTACCGTTACACCCTAGCGGGTACTGAGGTATCTGCATTGTTGGGTCGTATGCCTTCTGCAGTAGGTTACCAGCCAACATTGGCACAGGAAATGGGTCAAATCCAAGAGCGTATTACCTCTACTAAGACGGGTTCGATCACGTCGATCCAGGCGGTATATGTTCCTGCGGATGATTTAACAGATCCAGCCCCTGCTACCACCTTTGCTCACTTAGATGCAACGGTTGTATTGAACCGTGCGATTGCTGAAACAGGGATTTATCCTGCGATTGATCCACTTGATTCAACCTCTCGTCAGCTTGATCCTCTGGTCGTTGGTAGAGAGCATTATGATACAGCTCGTGGTGTTCAGGAAACATTACAGCGTTATAAGGAATTGAAAGACATTATCGCTATCTTAGGGATGGATGAGCTTTCTGAAGAAGATCGTTCTTTGGTTGCTCGTGCACGTAAGATGCAGCGTTTCTTCTCTCAGCCTTATTTCGTGGCCAAAGTCTTCACAGGTGAAGATGGACGTTATGTTTCATTAAAAGAAACCATTCGTGGTTTCAAAATGATCCTTAATGGCGAAATGGATGATGTTCCAGAACAAGCATTTATGTATGCTGGTGACATTGATGAAGTGATCGAAAAAGCTAGAAAATATAAGGATTAATTGATTATGGCAGTCTCAATGCAAGTCGATATTGTAAGTGCAGAGGGTTCTATGTTCTCTGGTAAAGCGGATATGGTCTTTGCACAGGCTGCCGATGGTGAAGTCGGCATCCTGCCAAAACATACCCAGTTATTGTCGCAGCTAAAACCAGGTCAAGTGAGAGTTATCAGTGGGGATGAAGAGGATTTATTCTTTATCAATAGTGGTATTATCGAAATTCAGCCTGAGATTGTGACCATTCTTGCTGACACGGCTATCCGTGCAGAAGATTTGGATCATGCCGCTGCAGAAGAAGCGAAACAACGTGCAGAAGAAGCAATGGAACAAGCCAAGTCGGATACCGATATTGCGCGTGCTCAGATTGAACTTGCTGAAGCCGTTGCGCAGATTCAGACAATTACCAAGTTACGGGATCGTTTACAAAAGACAGGATTGTCTTAAGTCAATTTTTTGTTTAAATAAAAGCACCTTCGGGTGCTTTTTTTTTCAAAGAGACCCAAGGTAAAGCTTTAAGGTTGTTTGAAGGGTTACCCTGTGTTTTTAGTTTATTAGGAGCGATTAAATGTCTTTGAAGGTTATTGTCCTTGCAGCTGGCAAGGGCACGCGGATGCGATCTCATCATCCAAAAGTTTTGCAACCGCTTGCTCAGAAGCCTTTATTAGCACATGTGGTGGAGACGGCTCAACAATTAACAGATGAACCCATTATCACCATCGTTGGTCATGGATCAGAACAAGTTAAATCGATAATGGGATCTGTTGGTTTAATTTATGTGGAACAATTACAACAATTGGGAACGGGGCATGCGGTTCAGGTAGCAGAATCCTACATTGATGATGAGGATACAGTATTGGTGTTATATGGGGATGTTCCGCTCACCCAACAATCGACACTAAAATCTTTAGTTGATCAGGTCAATGATCAGCAGCCTTTAGCATTGCTGACGATTGAGTTGCTTGATTCCAGCGGTTATGGACGCATTGTTAGAGATGCTTGCGGTGCGGTGACGGCGATTGTTGAGGAAAAAGATGCAACCCCAGCACAAAAACAAATCCGTGAAATTAATACCGGTATGTTGGCCGCACAAGGAAAGCAGATGCGACAATGGTTGGCGCAAATTTCAAATAACAATGCGCAGGGAGAATACTATCTAACCGATATTGTTTCACTGTGTGTTGCTTCAGGCTATGGGGTTGCGACTTCGCAGCCAGATTCTGAAATTGAAGTCCTGGGGGTGAATGACAAGCGACAATTGCAAGGGTTAGAACGTCGTTATCAAACCCAATTGGCAGACCATTTAATGGTGCAAGGGGTGACGCTGATTGACGCGAATCGAATTGATATACGGGGACATCTTGAAGTGGGCATGGACGTGACAATCGATGCCGATGTCATCTTTGAAGGTCAGGTTTCATTAGGGGATAATGTAACGATTGGCGCAAATTGTGTGATTCGTAATGCGCATATTTCGGCCAATTCTGTCATTCATCCTTTCAGTCATATAGATGGCGCACAGCTAGATGAATTTTGTGAAATAGGCCCTTATGGGCGGTTAAGGCCGGGAACGGTCTTGGCAAAGTCTGTCAAAATTGGTAATTTTGTTGAAACCAAGAATGCACAGATCGCCTCAGGTTCAAAAGTGAATCATTTGTCTTATATCGGTGATACCAAAATGGGCGCTAATGTCAATATTGGTGCCGGGACGATTACCTGTAATTATGACGGTGCGAATAAACACCAAACCATTATTGAAGACGATGTCTTTATTGGTTCGGATACGCAATTGGTCGCACCGGTTACGATAGAGAAAGGTGCAACCATTGGCGCTGGTTCGACCATTACCAAAACAGCCCCTACTGATTCGTTAACCTTGTCCAGAAGTAAGCAACTAACGGTATCAGCTTGGCAAAGACCCCAGAAAAAATAGCCAGGCCTGGGTGTTTTTAACCTTCGGAGAGAGATTTGCTCTATATTACCTTAGACCCTGCACACGCTGAACCCTTGCAACACAGACTAGAATTGCAGGGTTGGCACGTCGTTAGTAAAGATGGTGGTCAAAGTCAGTTTGTGGGCTGGGCTTATGTGATTCATTATCAATTGCAGCAAGACAATCAGCTCGCGGAAGTTTGGTTGCATTATTCAGATCATCAGGGCAAACTGGAATCTTATTGCGAACTAAATCCTGCTGCCAAACCTTTATTGGAAGCGCTGATAGAAGACGGTTTATGATCTTATGAATCGACAAACCCTTAAAGCTTATTATCAACTCACCCGTTTAAATAGACCCATTGGCATTTATTTGGTGCTTTGGCCGGCCTTGTGGGGGTTATGGTTGGCTGCTGATGGCGTGCCGCCCTGGGATATTTTGGGGATATTTATTTTGGGGGCGATTATTATGCGTTCAGCCGGCTGTGTCATCAATGATTATGCCGACCGTCATTTTGATGGTCATGTGTCACGTACCTGCACGAGACCCCTTGCGACAGGGCAACTGAGCGAAAAACAAGCACTTGGTTTTTTTGTGATTTTGGCCTTGTTGGGATTGAGTCTGGTGTTGTGGTTAAACGCCTTGACGATTTGGATGTCACTTGGCGCGGTCGCCTTGGCCATTTTGTATCCCTTTATGAAACGATATACCTATTGGCCACAGGCTTTTTTAGGCGCGGCTTTTGCATGGGCGGTTCCCATGGCATTTACTGCTGTGCAAAATCAATTGCCGTGGCAATCTTGGTTGGTTTTTGCGATAACGATGGTGTGGGCGTTGATTTACGATACGGCCTATGCGATGGCAGATAAAGCAGATGATGTTAAACTGGGGATTAAGTCAACAGCCATTTTGTTTGGAGAGCAAGCACAATGGATAATCGGCTTTTTTCAGCTATTGATGTTTAGCGGGTTTGTTTGGATGGGTCAACTGTTTGGTTTAGGAGGGTATTATTATTTTTCGCTAATGATTGTGTTGGGGCTATTTGGATATCATCAGCGTTTACTCTCCCATAAAGACCCAAGCCTGGCTTTTCAAGCCTTTTTAAATAATCACTGGGTGGGATTAGTGGTTCTGCTGGGTATTGTGGTTGATAAAGCGGTTAACTAAAGCGCGCCTTGTGCAAAGGTTTCTTAGTTAGCGTGGCTTTAGGTCTTTATTGTAGCGTTAAGCTTTCCGGGATCGTTAAGATGGGATCCATCTGCAAATGCCAGTTTGCGGCCTCGGTGGCTTGATGAAAAACCTTGATTAAAGCGCCCATTAATTCGGGTTGATAGCTGACTTGAATGCCGGCGCCTTCTTCAGGCTCTAAGACCAATAGAGGGGTATCTGTACCAAGGCCTTTAAGCGTTAGCTTAGTGAGTAAAATAGGCGCGCCTCCTAAAGGATTGCCGCCCTGTATCGGTTGTTGGTAAGGGGTATCGTAATCGGCTTCTAGTTGCCCTTTTTCTGCAGCAGCTTGATGCATCGCTAAAGATTTTTGAGATAAAATAGCTTGACCCGTTTGCGGATGTTGACCTTGTAAAGTGGGTAATAATAATTGTAAATAACGGCGGGTAATCCAAGCCTCTAACTGATGTTGCTGTTCAGTGTGTAACCTAAAGAGTATCCGGTCTTCGAGTGGTTCATAGCGGGCTTGGATTTGTTTAATTTGATCGGACATGGTATTTGAGGGGGATCTTGTTTGAGTATCATAAAAAAATTCATTATACCTTCTCCCTTTACCGTATTGATATTGATCTTAACCAGTCTGCCATTTTTGTGCTTTGCAGAAAGTCCCCCCACTTCTAAAACCATCCCCTCGGAAGAAACAAAACAAAACACGCCGCCTCAATCAGCACAAAAAACCTATTTTTTAGAAGATACCGATCTTCCGATTCTGAATAAAACGCTGGATACCCTAGATAGCTGGCAAAGATGGGTGGGTAGTGAAGTTGAAGATTTGGGGCAGGCCACAGATGATTTTTTCGGCGCAGAAACTTCATTTGAACGCAGTGAAGGCAATCGATTGGATATCAGCTTCCCATTTCAGTTTCACCAGGATGGTCAGATCGACCAATCTATTAATGTTCGTGCCAAAATAGACCTTCCCAAAACCAACAAAAAGTGGCAGCTGATTGTGATTTCAGCAGAGCAGTCATTAACAGAGTCTTTAACGGGGAATGACAATGCCCAACCCGTTGAAAGAAAAGCAACCGCTGTGAATGATAAAAATAACAGTAATGCTGTTGGGTTACGGTTTTTAGTCGACACCAAAGACTTAATTTCTTCATTTGTTGGGTTTGGGATTAATTTTCGGAATATTATTCAACCAGATCCTTATGCGCGGATTAAAGCACAAAAAAAATGGCAATTGAGTCCTGTTTGGACGTCAAGAATGACGCATGATTTGTTTTGGGAAAGTGTGCAAGGGGTTGGTTTAAAGTCCAGCCAGACCTTTGATGCAGCAATAACCAATCAAACCTTATTTCGGTCTGAGACCATTGGACGCTGGCTCGATAAAGAACAGGCTTATGATGTTGCCCATAACTTTATTTTGTTTGAACAAGTCAACGCTCATCGAGGCTTGGCCTATCACTTGGGTTGGAACTGGACGACTCAAGATTTAGGGTTCCATTTATCCGCTTATCATACCGGCATTAATTGGCGAGAACGCGTCTATAAAAAATGGCTATTTGTTGAATTAGAACCCCGGATAGACTTTAGCGAAGATAATGGGTTTAGACAGGCAGATTTTAGCGTCATATTAATGTTGGAAGCGCAGTTTTATAAGGTTAAACCTTAAAGGGCGTTAAAAAGGCTTCAGTCAACAATAATGGGGCTTGCTGTTGTTTAAAAATAGAGCGACGTGCAAAAGTTAACGCCTGAGGTGAGTCGGTTTTTAGGTGTGGCCAATATTCGCAGCGATGTCGACTGAGTTCAAAAGGGGTTCTTTGCAAATGGGGTATTTGGAAGAGAACTTCTCCCAAAGGGCGGTTGCCCAATTGCTTTAATTGATACCAAGGGTTGTTGGGTTGCCAGTTAGGGATCACAGTCCGTGCATAAATTAAAGGAACTTGTTCAGCGCTGAGGCAAACACAACGCACCCAAGCTTTTTCATCCGTAGCCAATCCCAATTGCATTGACTCTGTAACCATCGGTGTTTCCAAACACTCTGAAAGCACTTCAACCTCAATGTCTCCAAACTGATTGCGCAGTTTTTCAGTCAGGGAACCTTTATCCAGTAACCAGGGTTTTAACAGAGGCGGGATAAGGAGCCTTTGAAATAAGCGCATAGGTGACCAATGGTGACTAAAGGGGTTAAGCATGTTTGTAATCCATTTTGGTACCTACCCATCTTTGGTGCAGTTGTTCGGTTAATTCAGGGGCGCTTACTACCAATTGTTCTGCCCAGTATTTTGCCTCCGGGATCAGTGCCTGGTCACGCTTTAAGTCGGCAATGCGAAATTGTAGCCCGCCTGTTTGGCGTGTGCCTAAAATTTCCCCAGGACCCCGAATTCTTAAATCTTCTTCGGCAATTCTAAAACCATCATTGGATTCACGCATAATATGCAATCGAGCTTTGCTTGTTTCGCTCAATGGGGCTTGATAGAGTAGCACGCAGTGACTTTTTTTGCTGCCACGACCCACTCGGCCTCGCAATTGATGGAGTTGCGCCAACCCTAATCTTTCCGCATTTTCAATAATCATTAAACTGGCATTAGGAATATTGACCCCCACTTCAATGACCGTGGTGGCGACGAGCAAATCCAGTTGATGGTCTTTAAAAGCATTCATTAATTGGGATTTTTCATCGCCTTTTAAACGACCATGAATGAGGCCAATTCTTAAGTTTGGCCAGTGATCTCGGAATTGTTGCGCGGTGACTTCAGCGGCCTGCGCATGCAGTAATTCTGATTCTTCAATCAGCGGGCACACCCAATAGGCTTGCACCCCTTGTTCGCATTGAGTGACTAAGTGTGCCATCACTTCATGGCGCTTTTCATTGTTTAACACCGCAGTATCAATTGGCTGACGACCAGGGGGGAGTTCATCAATGATGGATAAATCCAGATCACCGTAAGCGGTCATGGCAAGGGTACGTGGAATCGGTGTCGCGGTCATAATCAACTGATGAGGATGAAGATGATCGTTCTGCGTGCCTTTGTCATGGAGTGCCAAACGTTGATGAACGCCAAAGCGGTGTTGTTCATCTATAATGACCAGCCCCAATCGGTGGAAGGTGACCGCATCCTGAAAGAGCGCATGGGTGCCGATAATCACTTTGGCATGACCCTGTTCAATTTGCTGTAACATATGACGTCTTTCTGCCGTTTTCATGCGACCATTTAACCAAGCCATTTCGATACAAAGGGGTTCTAGCCATTCTGAAAAGTGATTGCGATGCTGTTCGGCCAGTATTTCAGTGGGTGCCATAATGGCAACTTGATAGCCGGCTTCAGCTGCTTGGATGGCCGCCAGTGCGGCTATGACCGTTTTACCTGACCCGACATCTCCCTGCACCAGTCGTTGCATAGGGTGGGGCTGTTGAAGATCGGATTGCAATTCTTGTAATACCCGTTGTTGCGCGTTGGTCAATGCAAAAGGTAAGGAGGTTAACATACTGTTGACCATTTGGCTGGGAGGGAAAATGGGCGCTTCACGGCGTTTTTCTGTCTGCCTAATCCATTGCAAGCTGAGTTGGCTGCTCAGCAGTTCTTCAAAAATTAATCGACGTTGTGCTGGGTGTTCAAATCGTTTTATGCTGAGCAAATCGTCGTCTGGTTGGGGCTGGTGAAGTCGTCGCAGAGCGTCATTAATGGGCGGTAATCGCAGGGCAGTGTTTAATTCTTCAGGTAAAATTTCAGCTAAAGGGTATTGTTTTAATAGCTGTAAAGCTTGCTGTATGAGTTTGAGCAATGTCGCTTGTCCTAAGCCTTCAGTGACCGGATAAACGGGATTTAAGGTAGTTTCTAAAGGCGGTGGCGAATGGTCTGAAAACAGTTGGTAAGTGGGGTGAACCATTTCCAATCCGGTGGGTCCGGAACGGACTTCGCCAAAAGCTCTTAACCACTGTCCTCTTTTAAATTGCTGGGCTTGGCGATAATGGAAATGAAAAAAACGGCAAGAGATCTTGTTTCCAGTGGCATCATGGAGTTTGACCAGTAAGCTGCTATTGCGGCTTTGCGTCATATGTTGACTGATGATTTCGCCTTCGATTAACGCTTCTTGGCCAAGATATAACTCTGCAATGGGCGTGAGCTTGGTTTTATCTTGATAGCGAATCGGCAGGTGAAATAGCAGGTCTTGCACCACGCTTAATCCCAAACGTTGTAGCTTTTCAGCCAACTTGTCACCCACACCTTTTAAAGAAGTTAATTTTTGTTGTGCCAACATCGTTCAAGGTTCCAAGCAGAAAGCAAAGGGATATTTTAACAATATTGGCCAGGCCTGGTGGTTTTTAGCTTGATTTAGCTTAGCAGACCTTTTGAATCGTGATTAGTCAATTACCCATTGTCCTTTACCGCGTTTTTTGGCGGTATACATCGCTTGATCCGCGCGTTTTAACAGGTCGTCAACACTGCATCGACACTTGTTGTCGAATAAGGTTAATCCAATCGAAGCACTGATTTTAACGGTGGCACCGCAATTTAAGTCGATTGGAACTTGCATGGCGGTAATGATTTTATCAGCGACGGTTGCCGCATAGCTGTCGTTTTGAATGTCTTCTAGCAAGAGCACAAACTCATCCCCGCCAAATCGAGAGGCCAAGTCTATTTTTCGAATGGCGTTTTGGATGTGTTGTGCCGCTTCTTTGAGCACAAAGTCTCCCGCATCATGGCCGTATACGTCATTGATGTTTTTAAAACCATCTAGGTCGATAAAAAAGAGTGCATTGGTTTGGGCTTTGCGCTGTAAGCGTAATAATGATTTATCCAATTCATTAACCAAAAGGCGTCGTTTTGCCAAGCCTGTGAGTAAGTCATAATTGGCCATGTGTACGGTTTCGGCAATCAGGGTTTCTTTTTCAGAGCTAATTTGATTAAAGGATTGGGTGACATTGTTGTAGTAAGCAGCAATCACAGAAGCATCTGAGTAAGGCTCCACTAAAATTCGCTTGGAAAAATCTTGACTCTTTGCTTGAGCATTCATGGCATGGGCTAAGTCAAACATAGAGGTGGAGGCTTGATGCTCGGTGATGTTTAACCCCAATATTTCGTTTGTTTCTGAAACGCGCAAAGGCATGATTCGGTTAATCAGCCAAAGCGCACAAAAGGTGACAAGAAAACTCAGTAAGCCGACACTGATAATGCCAATAAGTTGAATTTCAAATTGCTTAACCATTTCGTTGTCACTTTGTAAAAACGGGATGGCTAAGGTGCCGGCAATGCCGGCAAATAGATGGACAGGGACGGCTTCAATGGCATCATCTATCCTGAATTTAATGAGAATTTGTTGTCCCGATAAATAAGCCAAATAGCCTAAGATGCCGATTATTAAGGCGGAGTAGGGGCTGGCCAGATGCGCCGAAGCAGTAATGGCAACTAAGCCTGCTAAAATGCCATACATAATGGCATTAACCTGATAATAGCCTGTTAGCAGTCGGCTAACCACCAGTCCGGAAATTCCGCCCATGGCTCCTGCAATCATCGTGTTGAGAATTACCTGCCCTGTTAAGCTGTTTAAGGCCAATACACTGCCACCATTAAAACCGATCCAGCCAAGCCAAATCAGGAAGACCCCTAAGGCACTTTGGGCTAAGTTAGCCTGTTCAAATCGATTAGACTGCGCATCATCATCAAAACGTCCTATACGTGGCCCGATAATCAAAATAGCGGCTAAAGCTGCCCATCCGCCCACAGAGTGAACCACTGTGGCGCCAGCAAAGTCGATAAAGCCCATTTGCGCAAGCCATCCGGATTCATGCCAAATCCAGTGCGCTTGTAAAGGGTAAATCAGCAAAGAAACAATGAGGGCAATCATTAGGTAGGCCACATATTTGGTTCTTTCTGCGATGGCGCCAGAAATAATTGTGACCGCTGTGGAAGCAAACATGGCGTGAAACAACACCAGGGTAAGTCCCGTTAGGGAATTGTGATAAAAAAACATCGGTTGCCAGCCAAGCCAACCCCCTATGCTATTGCCGAGCATTAGGCTTGCACCGAAAAATACAAAAATCAAAAAGGCAATGAGAAAGTCGCTGAGGTTTTTTATTGCGGTTGAAATGGAGTTTTTTGCTCGTGTAGAACCCGCTTCAAGCGCGGTAAACCCCGGCTGCATTAAAGCAACCAGCACTGCACTAAAAAGTACCCATAAAATGTCAACGCTCTGCTCGCTCATGAATAAATCACTTTAAGGTTCAAGTTTATTAATGAACAAGCAAGAAATATACCTTATATCAGTTTAGCTTGATATCCGTGCAGTTACTCTGGATCGCCTGGATTTGATTGTGACGTTAAGGTTTTGATTGGGTGTTAATAGTGCGATATTTGCACAAAAATGGCCAGGCCTGGCCATTTTTAATCCGTCTGACAGGGTCTAGTAAGAAGAGATGGCTAAAATACCATCCATTTCAATATCGGTTGCTTTGGGCAGTTCTTTGACGCCAATCGCAGCCCTTGCCGGATAAGGTTGTTGAAAATATTCAGCCATAATGGCATTGACGGTAGCGAAGTGATTGAGATCGGTGAGGAATATATTTAATTTGACCATATCCTGTAATGACCCTCCTGCCGCTTCAGACACCGCAGAGAGGTTTTGAAAGACTTGATGAATGCGTGCTGAAATGTCGCCTTCTCGGAGTTCCATGGTTTCCGGGATGAGGGCAATTTGACCCGAAAGATAAACGGTATTGCCAACTTTAACCGCTTGAGAATAGGGGCCAATGGCTTGGGGGGCTTGGTCGGTTGTTATAATTTCACGCATGGAGGCTTCCTTTTGAATGATTCAGTATAGAGGGTTAAATAAGGCTTTCGATAAATAAAATTTTAGCATAGTGACAAAAGTGGCTGGGTGTCAAATTTGGGTTATGTTAGAATAATCTCAATATTAGTCATGACTAATAATTTACTTAGCTTTGCCTTACTTTTCCTTACTTTAATTGTGTGAAATATGAAACGACTTTCTATAACCGCTTGGTTTTTAAGCTTTGTTTTGGTGTTGTTTGTGCCGTCTTCGAGTTGGTCAGCCCCGCTGAAAGTGGTTGCCACGACTGGTATGATTGGCGATGTGGTTCAGCAGCTTGGCCAGGATAAAATCGCCTTGTCGACCCTGATGGGAACGGGGGTGGATCCGCACCTCTATAAAGCGACACACGGTGACATGCGCCGTTTACAACAGGCAGAGGTTATTTTTTATAATGGCTTGCATCTAGAGGGAAAGATGCAGTCTATCTTCCATAAAATGGCTCGCAGTAAAGCCGTTTATGCGGTGAGTGAGGGTATTCCGAAAAGTGACTTGATTCATTATGGTTCGGTTGTTGATCCACACATTTGGTTTGATGTGAGTCTGTGGCAACAGGCCGTTGAAACGGTTTTGGAAAAGTTGATACGGCATGACCCTAAGCATCAAGCCTTTTATAACGCGAATGCCAAGCGCTATTTACAAACCTTAACCGCGTTACATCAATGGGTTTTGGATCAAATCAATACCTTGGCGCCTGCTCAGCGGGTGCTCATTACCGCTCATGATGCGTTTGGCTACTTTGGCCGAGCTTATGGGATGGAAGTGCGAGGTTTGCAAGGCATTAGCACGGTTGCGGAATTTGGGTTGCATGATTTGAAGCAACTGAAAGACTTGATTGTGGCTCGTCAAATTCCGGCGGTGTTTGTGGAATCCAGTGTCCCTAAGAAGTTTTTGCAAGCCTTGGTTGCCGGTGTATCTGAGTCTGGCCATGATTTAAAAATAGGCGGTGAACTCTATTCGGATGCAATGGGGTTGGCGAATACTGCGGAAGGCACCTATGTAGGCATGGTGCAACATAATGTTTTAACCATCGTTAAGGCTTTAAAACAGGGAGAACCCAGTCAATGAGTGTCAGTCCCTTAAGGGTTGAAAATTTAGCGATGCGTTATCATACTCAGCCGGTACTGGAGGGCGTTAGCTTTGATATTCCGGCAGGAAGTTCGGTGGCGATTTTAGGACCAAATGGTGCCGGAAAATCGACTCTCTTGAAAGGCATAATGGGGTTGGCGCCGTTAATGCAAGGCAAGGTGTCGGTGTTTGGTGGCGCTTTGACAGATCAGCGTTTAAAGGTCGCTTATGTGCCGCAAAGAGATGAATCTGACTGGGATTTCCCCATACAGGTGATGGATGTGGTGTTAATGGGACGTCATGGCCATTTAAAATTTTGGCAAAGACCCTCGTCGGTGGATCGTGCCTTGGCGAAGCAGGCGCTACAGAAATTAGATATGTTGCCCTATCAAAATCGTCAAATCAGTCAATTATCGGGGGGGCAGCAACAAAGAGTCTTTTTGGCCAGAGCTTTGGTGCAACAAGCGGATTTATATCTAATGGATGAACCCTTTGCCGGGGTGGATATGATGACAGAAAAAGCGATTGTTGGCTTGTTTGAGATTTTAAAGCAACAACAAAAAACAATTGTCTGTGTTCATCATGATTTAAATACAGTGGCCGAGTATTTTGATTGGGTTATTTTGATCAATCATGGATTGATTGCCTCAGGCCCGGTTGAGACGACATTAACCCCCGAAATAATCGCAAAAACCTATGGGGGTCGAATCCCTTTAGGGCTAAAACTTGGAACGCAGAGGAAGGGTAATGGCAGATTTTGAATGGGTTTCGCCCAGCGCCTGGATGCTAACAAAAGCCTTCTGGCGCTTTGAGGATGCTAATGCGCTTTGGGTGCTGATTGGAAGCGTGCTCTTAGGGATGAGTGCTTCAGTCGTAGGCAGCTTTGCTGTGTTAAAGAGAAATGCACTGATTGGAGATGCTTTGGCGCATTCTGCTTTACCTGGCGTGATGATGGCCTTTATTTTATTTGAAACCCAGTCCCCATTGGTGGTGTTGTTTGGTGCTATGAGTTCGAGTCTTTTAGGGCTTTTTTTAATGGATTGGCTGCCAAAGAACACCAAAATTAAGCCAGATGCCGCCTTGGCGATTACCTTGTCGTTTTTCTTTGCGTTAGGGTTAATGGCTTTGTCCTATATTCAAGGGTTAAATGTCGAAGGAAAATCTGGGTTGGATAAAATCTTATTTGGTCAGGCCGCTGCTATGTTACCTGAGGATTTAATGGTGTTGTCGGCGGTGGCAATGGGGGTGCTATTGCTGATCACTTTGTTGTTTCAAAAATGGCGTCTAATTACCTTTAATCGTCAATATGCTCGCAGTATCGGAATTTGGGTTAAAGCCTATGATGTGTTATTGGCGTTGCTGATGGTATTGGTGGTGGTGATTGGATTACAAATTGTTGGGGTGGTATTGATGGCAGCAGTCTTGCTGGTGCCGGTATCCGCCGCACGATTTTGGCATCCACAGCTGGCGGTTATTTTATGGGTAGCCGCAATCATCGGTGGATTAAGCGGCTTAATCAGCGCGAATATTTCCTATATTGCGCCGGCAACCCCAACCGGCCCTTGGATGGTTTTGGTGCTGGCTGGATTTTTTATCTTCTCATTTATCTTTGCGCCTTACCAAGGTTGGCTCGTTCGTCGAATCCGACAAGCCTCGCAACGGTCACCTCTCCATGAATGATATTTGGATTTTAGCCACAGCCAGTTTGGTTGCCAGTAGTTGTGCCTTAGTCGGTGTGCTGTTGGTGTTAAGGCGGTTAAGTTTATTAGGGGATGCGATCAGCCATTCCGTGTTATTGGGCATCGTGTTGGCCTATTTAGTGATGGGCGAACGTTCCGAAATGGCCATGATGGTCGGGGCTGTATTGATGGGGCTGTTAACAGCAGGACTGACTCAGTTATTGCAAAAAAACCCTCATATTCAAAGTGATGTCAGTATCGGCGTGGTGTTTACCAGTTTTTTTGCATTGGGCGTGGTGCTGATTGCCATTTATGCCGGTCAAATCGATTTAGATCAAGAGTGTGTTTTGTACGGTGAAATTGCCTTTGTGCCATTTGATACAGTGGTTTGGGGCGAGCAGTCTCTTGGCCCCAGAGCGTTTTGGCTAGCGTTGGCGGTGTTTTTGATTAATGTTGTGGTGATTGGTGTTGCCTTTGAACGATTTAAACTGATGGCTTTTCATCCGCTTTTGGCGCTTTCCTTAGGCCTAAGTGTGCCATTTTGGCATGCAATGCTGATGACGCTGGTTTCGCTGACAACGGTGGCATCGTTTGATGCAGTGGGGGCGATTCTGGTGGTGGCATTGTTGGTGATTCCTGCCAGCAGTGCTTATTTGGTCGCAACATCACTCAAGGCCATGATGGGGTGGGCTTTGGTCTATGCGCAACTATCGGTTCTGCTCGGTTACGGGCTAGCGGTCTGGTTGGACAGCGCCATAGCAGCATCCATTGGGGTGATGGCAGGCGGTTTGCTTTTACTGACATTGGCCATTCAGCAGCTTTTAAAACCAAAAGCAAGCCAATTAAATCTTTCCTAAAAATGGCCAGATACCGTGTTTGATTTATAAAATCAAGCACGAATCTCATATTCTCGATCAAACGGTTTCAATACAGCAAACACAATATGAATAAGTTGACGCATCACAGCAATCACCATCTTCTTGCCTCGGATGCCATTTTGCTTGAGCCTTTGAGCAAAATATTGAATCACAGGATTAAAACGTAATGCCGCTATGGCAGGCATATACAGCGCCTTTCGTAGTTTGTGGTTGCCCGTTTTTGAGATCGATGAGCTATTGATGTTCGTTCCTGATCGTCGAATACTTGACCATTACGTCTCCTGAGGGCGGGAGCAATAAAATATCTTCATAGACGCTGTATTTGGCCACATATTCTTGAATTCGGCGATAGGCGATAGATAAAGTCGTGTGTCAGACACTTACCTGAACGGAGTGAAAGTTGAAATTAATTTAAATGTGGTAACCGATCCTCAGAAGTGCCGTGTTGGGCAAGCGTTGTCAAAGATTCTTTCTCAAGAGCCGAGTATTCAGAAGCAACCCGAGTATATTTTGGTGAATGACTTACACTTAAAGCAGCATCAAATTGTTCAACAAGTTTTGACGCTTTCAGAGTCTGAGTAAACAGGAGGGGTGGACGTCAAACTCATGCGAGAAAAAGATCATTTAATGGATCAATTCGTTGATGTCACTAACCAGCTTGATGAAGCGTTATTAAATTTTAATTTGGCAAATTTCAGCGCCAGGCAATCGATTTTGCCAGCAAAGTTGCGCGCATAGGAGAAGCCTGTACATAGGATTGATATGGGCTTAATCTCATAGGCGTCTATCCCCTTGATTTTTAGGGCTAAGTAGCCATTTAGGGGTTAAAGAGATTCTATGGGAATCGTAATGGTTAATAAAATGCCGCCGTTTTTATTTTGAGACCATTCACTGTGTCCATGTAGTTTTTCAATTCGGAAACGAATATTGCTAAGGCCACGACCTTCTGACCAGCTTTTTTTGGGGAGCGCTTTGCCGTTGTCCTGAATTTTGAGTTGAAACTGGTTGTCGGTAATGTTAATTATAATGGCAACCGTCGATGCTTGAGCGTGTTTTATGATGTTGCTAATAGCTTCTCTTAATATCCTGGATACGTGACTAGCCGCTAGATAAGAAATTTTATGTAAATGAATTCCTTTTTGTTGCCAATTTAGATTAATGTCTGCTGGTTGAAGTCTTTCTGCTATTTCTAAGCGCCAATCTGAAAGTTTGTCCGACAGAAGCCAATCGCCTTCATTTGGTTGAGAAACCACCTCTCTTAAATCCCGTAAAGCACTTCGTGCGAGTTCACTGTTGATTGGATCTTCTGAACGATGTAGTAAAGAAAGTAGTTTAGAGCCGACATCATCATGCAAATCGCCTAAGATGCGACGTTTTTCTTCTAGAGCTTGTTGTCGCATCTTTAACCCTTGCAGTGCTTGTTGTGCTAAAGCATATAAAAAACCAATGGATGCAATATCATCTCGAGCAAAAAGCCGGCTTCCTTTTTCAGGGTAACAAAGCATTAAATGGTGTTGATTATCCAGATAGGGTAGATAAATACATTGTGGGTCTTGACCAATATAGGGTTCTTTTAATAATCCTTTTTTCAATTCTGTTGATAAGGGTAGCCATTCTTCTTCAACATATTGACGCCAATAATGAGCCAGTTGCTCGGGTTCTTCTGCTGAAAATAAGTGTTCAATTAATCGACAAGTTTGCTGATAATAAGGACGTTTTTTCTTTTGAATTTTTTCAAATATCCATTGACGGATTGGGAAATAGAGCCAGCCGATCAATGCGAGTGAGAAAGCGAGTGAGGTGTCTTGTTCAAGTCCAATAACGGTGAGTAGTAAGACGACTACGGCGATTACGAGTAACCCGCCTAAAAACCAACTCCAGGCATGAAACCACCATCTGTCTAAATCGAAAAGCCGGTAACGGGTAATGCCCATCGCAATTCCAACAAACATAAATAGAAAGACCATAAACATCAAGCCTTGACTGGCGGGAGGGTCAATTTCCAAGGAAACAGGTACTAAAATGAGTGCAGCAAATAAGCCCGTCCCTAAGTAAATGGAAAGCAAATACCATTTCAAAGCGGCTCTCTCAACGGGTAATGAGTGAGTCTGTTGCCATTGAATATATGCCAAGACAAAGCTGGTAATGAATAATACCAAGGTTAGTAAATAGACGATGGATATATTGGCAAATAATTGAAGGCTAAACCCTAGCCAAATCGCTAAGCCACTGAAAAAAGCGGCAATTGTGATCCAGTTCGAATAGCGGAGTTTTTGTGGGTAAACGGCCAGTAAAGCTACGAGAGAAGCGGTAAAGAAAATGGCCCCCATCTGGTTGAGCAATGATAGTTGATGCGCTAGCTGTCCATCAATAATGAATTCGCGTGTACTATAAATGGATGCGGCAAGAGAAAAAATTAACAGCCCAAATCCTGCAAATGCAAAAAATAGGGCACCATTTTCACGTTGTTTGAATGCAAAGACACTGGATGCAATAAGAAATCCACAGACACCGACAAAGGCTTGTATCCAAAATAAAAGCGGTAGGTCAGAAAGTTTTCTTTCTCTCACTGTTAGTGCTAGGGTGTCACCTTCAAGTGTGGTGCCATATAGTTGATTTTGTTGTGCTGCATCATTAAGGGTTGTCATTTTTGCAAAAAAACCTAAATAGGCTGCCCATTCATTAAGTTGGTCTGGTTCTTCAATTAATAGTTCTTTAGTAAGCGGGATTCCCGACATTTTAATCAAAACCTGATCTCGCTTTAAACGGTCATGGTTGGGAGAATCTTTATCAATGCTAACCACTTTAAAGCCAGTGTCTTGTGGTTGAAATGTGATGCCTAATATGGGCACTTGTAGTGCCAAATAAATAAAGAAACTGACAAAAAGGAAGGCTAAAAAAGATACAGAAATTAACGTGTGCTGTGGTAGTCGTTTCACAAGCTTATTCCTTAAAATTGATGAATTAAACCGAATCGAATAGCTTCCAGTGTCGCTTCAGATCGAGAAGAGATATTAAGTTTTCGATAAATATTTGTAACTATTCACCCCTAAAATAAATGAAAAAAGTACTTGACAGGTTTTTGGGTCTAAAACCCCAAAATACAACAGCTTCACTATTCATCTCC
>PEWX01000115.1 GCA_002779995.1 Piscirickettsiaceae bacterium CG07_land_8_20_14_0_80_44_28 | reverse complement strand
GCATCAAATTGTGTATGAATTTTTTTAAACGCGGCCAAAACTGCAGGGTCAAATTCTTCAGATCGGGTGCGTCCATCGCCTTCTGTTATAATTCGATAGGCCTTTTCATGGCTAAAAGCAGGTTTATAAACCCTTTTTTGACGAAGGGCATCATACACATCCACCAGCCCAACAATTCTTGCGGCAAGTGGAATTGCATCGCCTGCTATTCCACTCGGATAGCCACTACCATCATATTTCTCATGATGATAAAGCGCAATTTCTCGTGCCATTTTCATCTTGTCAGAATCGCCGAGGATTTTGGCGCCATAAACGGGATGTTGCATCATTTCTGTGCGTTCAGCATCGGTTAATTTCCCGGGTTTCTTTAAAATGGCCGGATCTAAATGAATTTTACCCACATCGTGCATCATCGCGGTTAAACGAATTTCCTCACAAAATTCTGCGGATTGATTTAAAGCCTGTGCCATCACATAAGCATATTCATTAATGCGAATAATATGCTCGCCGGTATCTTCATCATTGGCTTCTGAGGCTCTGGCAAGCGCTTTTAGCGAATAGGTAAACTGTTCATAAATACCAATGCTTTCCTGACTGATACGATGGAAAAAATGGCCAAAAACCGCTATTTGTTTCAAAATATCGTTAAATTGATGCGTTGCTTTTTGTTCTTTAAAAAAGTCAATCACCGATACGGAACCACTTTGATAGGTGGCATAGCCTTCAATCGTGCCGACATGTTTTCGAACCATAGGGTTAAATTGTTGTTGGAACTGGTCTAGCGATTGTGTTTCAGGCTGCCAATTTTCAAAATAAATATCCGTTTTACCTTTAGAAATCGCATAAGCATAACCGCTATTCTCAAGTTCGAAAGGTTGTGTTAAACAGTCAACTTGACCGGGCGATAATTGAAAAATTTGTCCAACCACTTTTCGATCTTTATCTGCAAATGTACAAAATACGAAATCCGGCATATCAATACTTTGATCTGAAGTGGTCACGATTTGATAGAGCATGGTTTTAAAGGTCTGGAACAGATTAAAATGCCGGGGATCATATTGCTTTAAATTATCGTTTAATAAACTGGATAATTGATTTAACTGAAATAAAGTGTGTTTTAAAGCGGCCTGTAATTTTTTATTTTCGGTGACGTCATGCGCTGTGACAAACACGGAACCCGATGGATCTTTTTTAGCTTTAAAATAAAAACTGTTGCCGCTAAACGTCTTTTCACCTTCTAACACCTGTGTTTGTACTTTAGAAGATGTGTTTAATGCTTTAACCATTGATATGGGTAACAGCTGATCGGCCTCGGTACTGGTTAACTGATGCTGATTTAACCAGGCCTGGCCAATGGTATTGATATATTCTAAGGTCAGTTGCGGATCAAAACGCATCACAATATTGGGATTGGCTTCAGGAAACTGTTTGATCAGGTTTTGTATTTTTTGGTGGTTCATCCCTTTGGCCGTAGCCGTCACCATAAAGGGCACCAAATAAGGCACCAATACCTGAATAAAAACCAAAACGGGTGAAGCTTGCCATTGAATTGTGAGCTTTATCAGTACCGCTTGCCACCCTAATAGGATGATCGCCGCTAACCAGACCAAACCATTAATCAACGTCCCCACCACCAAAGCAGACAACCAAGGTTTTTCCAATAATTTATAGACACGTTTTTTCATCTTTTGGCTCCCAAACGCATATCAACACCTTGTTTATGATATGAGAAAAAATCATAACATAATATTTGAATGCTTATTCAATATTGGTTATGCTAGGGTCTCAATTCTAAAGGATGAATATTTTTTATGAGAACCACCCGCGATATTTTTATCGTGACTGCCATTGCCTCTTCGACAGGGCTGGTCACCGCTGCTTTTTTCTGGCCACAAATCTCGATTTTTTGGTTACTGGTCGGCCCTTATATTATTGTGGGTTGGCGCGACATGACCCAAACCAAACGAACGTTATTGCGGCTTTATCCCGTCATTGGTCATTTTCGCTATTTTTCTGAATCAATCCGACCTGAAATCCAGCAATATTTTGTCGAAGATGACACCAGTGGCATGCCCGTTAATCGCGAGTTTAGAGAACTCATCTATCAAAGAGCCAAAGGGGTTCAAGACACCCGACCTTTTGGAACGATTTTTGACACCTACAGAATTGGCTATGAGTGGACCGCCCACTCTCTTTCCCCTAAACCCATCCCTGCTGAACAAACGCGTGTGTTGATTGGTGCCAACCGGTGCAAACAACCCTATGCGGCCTCTCGGTTTAATATTTCAGCAATGAGTTACGGTGCATTAAGCTCTCACGCCATTCGGGCTTTAAACCGTGGCGCACAGATCGGCGGGTTTTATCATAATACCGGCGAAGGTGGATTAAGCCCTTACCATCTCATGGAAGGGGGCGATTTAGTTTGGCAAATCGGTACCGGCTATTTTTCATGCCGCAACTTAAACGGTGAATTTGATGCCGAGTTATTTACAGAAAAAAGCCAAAACCCACAGATTAAAATGATTGAAGTCAAACTGTCTCAAGGTGCTAAGCCCGGCCATGGTGGTGTTTTACCCGGATCCAAAGTCACGCAAGAAATTGCTGAAATTCGAGTGGTAGACATTGGCAAAGATGTCCTATCCCCGCCTGCACACTCGGCTTTTTCATCGCCTCGTGGACTGTTAGAATTTGTGACCAAATTAAGAACCCTTTCGGGTGGCAAACCCGTTGGCTTTAAATTGAGTATTGGTCAAAAAAGTGAATTTATAGCCATTTGTAAAGCCATGGTTGAAACCGAGCTATACCCTGATTTTATCACTGTCGATGGCGGAGAAGGGGGCACTGGTGCGGCGCCTGTCGAATTTACCAATTCTGTTGGCATGCCTTTAAGAGAAGCTTTGTCATTTGTTCATAACACCCTGATGGGGTTTGGGATTCGCAAAGAAGTCAAGCTGATTGCGTCAGGCAAAGCGTTTACCGCCTTTCACATTATCAGGTTACTGGCTTTAGGTGCAGATCTGGTTAACTCGGCTCGCGGTATGATGTTTGCGCTCGGCTGCATTCAATCTCGCCATTGTCATATGGATACCTGCCCAACCGGCATTGCCACTCAAAACCCCAAACGCTATAAAGCACTCAATATTGAAGACAAATCACAACGGGTTGCCCGCTATCAAACATCAATTATTCATAATTTGATGGAATTGGTTTCTGCAATGGGGTTAAGTTGTCCCAGTGAAATTGAACCCCGTCACTTAATGCGTCGCGTCAGCGCTCAAGAAGTCGCTTCCTTCGATGACATCTTTCCTTGCATTGAAACCAACTGTTTAAAACAAGAATCAACTGTTCCAACATCCGTTTTGAAAGACTGGAGACTGGCTCGTTCTGATCAATGGTAAAGACCAACGGTTAAGATTGCTATAGGCACCTGTTAGGTGCATAATTCGTTTCTTTAATCGGAAATGCCAATGCCCCTCAACCTAACTGATTCGGTGATGGATCAACGCCTCAATGCCTTAGTTGAAAAAGGTTGGTTTGAATGGCCACAGGCTGTCAGTGATGACCTATGTCATCAACTATTAGCCGAAGCCAAATATCACGACCAACAAGGCAACTTACAAATTGCCGGAATCGGCCGCGGTGACATTCATCAACGCAATCAAACCATCCGCCGAGACCAGATTAAGTGGTTAGATGGTTCAACGACAGCCCAAAAATCCTATCTCAACCTAATGGCCGAATTACAATATCAACTCAATCGCGCCCTGTTTCTGGGTTTGTTTGAATATGAATGTCACTTTGCGGTTTATAAAACGGGCGACTTTTATAAAAAGCACCTCGATAGCTTTCGAGGGCGTGCTAATCGCATGGTGACAACGGTACTGTATCTCAATCCAGATTGGCAAGCAGATTGGGGAGGTGAACTGGTTGTGTATAACGAAGACAGCTCAGCACAACTGACTAACGTCACCCCCGAAATCGGCAAACTGATAGTATTTATGAGTGAGCAAATTCCCCATGAGGTTTTACCCACGCAGCACCCTAGAATCAGTATCGCGGGTTGGTTTCGATGCAATAGCAGCATTGCCGGAGTGATTGATCCCGCAGAATAATGCCCAGGCCTGGGTAAAAATGATTCTCATTTATGTTGTTTTTTAAGAAATAAATTGTTAATATCTTTTTTGAGTGAACATTCAATTATATAAGGAATTTCTTATGCAGTGGCTCATTAAGATTCAACAAGTTATGATCCAAACAACAACTCGGTTAGATTTCTTAGCAACCCTGCCTATTCGCTTGTATTTAGCCGCTGTGTTTTGGGTTGCAGGTACCAATAAAATTGCCGGATTTGCAGGGATGGTCGAATGGTTTGGCAACTCAGAATGGGGCTTGGGCTTACCTTTCCCAGAGCTAATGGCCAGCTTGGCCATTGCTGCGGAAGTCGGTGGTGCTATGTTATTATTGCTTGGATTAGCAACCCGTTGGGCAAGTATTCCATTGATCGTGACCATGTTAGTGGCGATCTTTTCCGTGCATCTTCAAAACGGCTGGCAAGCGATTCACGACCCTATGTCGCCTTGGGCTAGCGCCAATATTGATGGCGCAATGGAACGACTAGAAGCCGCCAAATCCTTATTACAACAACATGGTCACTATGAGTGGCTAACTGAAACAGGGAGTTTTGTCATTAGCAATAATGGCATAGAATGGGCTGTGACCTATTTACTCATGCTTTTAACCTTGGTTATTTTAGGTGGTGGACGTTATTTCAGTATTGATTACTGGATTGCAAAACGTTTTCTAAAAAAATAACACTTAACTTTTAACAACAATTCATTTTTTAAGAGGTACACCATGAAAAACGCATCACGTAGACAATTTTTAAAATTAGCAGGCGCCGCTACCGCTTCTATGATCACCGGCACGGCTCTAGCCAAAGAAGCGGATTTTGGTTTTAAAAACCTTGAAAAAGGCTATGAAAATCAATTAGCTTCAAGTCATGAAGGCAAATGCGGAGAAGGTAAGTGCGGCGGTAACAAAAAATCTTCCGAAGGCAAATGTGGTGGCAAAAAAGAAGCCGAAGGCAAATGTGGTGGCAAAAAAGAAGCCGAAGGCAAATGTGGTGGCAAAAAAGAAGCCGAAGGCAAATGTGGCGGTAAAAAAGAAGCCGAAGGCAAATGCGGCGGTAAAAAAGAAGCCGAAGGCAAATGTGGCGGTAAAAAAGAAGCCGAAGGCAAATGTGGCGGTAAAAAAGAAGCCGAAGGTAAGTGCGGCGGACGCTCATAAAAACTTTTTAAGACGCAACAATCTTAAAACCTTTAAAACCTGCGCACCTTTAATTCAAAAGGTCAGCAGGTTTTTTATTCAAATTGATTAAAACCTAAGTGGACAATCTAAGGAACCATAAATGGGTAGACCTAAGAAGTATGATGAAGCGACCGTTCTAAAAAAAGGTGCGAATGTCTTTTGGCTAAAAGGATATGATGCCACTTCTATGGAAGATCTTGTTAAGGAAACAGGATTAAAACCCGGTAGTTTTTACAGCGCTTTTGGTAATAAAGAACAATTTTTCTTAAAATCTTTACAAGCCTATCAACAAGAACTCCTTCAGGCTTTAGATGAGGTTTTATCAATCGATCAACCCGCCAAACAAGTCATTGCAAACTTTTATGATTTTTTTATCGATTTTTGTATCGAAACGCCTCAAGGCTGTTTTTTGGTCAATACGTTATTTGAAACACATAATCAAAATGAACCCCAAATGGATACAATCCGAGACCTTTTTGCCCAAATTGAACACAGAATGGTTCAAATTTTACGACGCGCAAAACAAGAATCAGCACCACTGAGCAATCATAGCCCTGAGCTATTAGCCAAAATTATGATCACTCATATTTATGGGTTACGCGGTTACAGTAAACTCACCACTGATAAGCCCACTTTAACCGAAATCAAAAACCAACTCATCACTCAGTTGTTTTGTCAAAACTAGGGCTAAGCTATGACGCCTTTATTTATTGACATGCCAACGTTCCGGTTCCATCATCTCGTCTAATTCGGTTTCAGCAACATGATTCGTATAGTTGCTAAGTATTTTCATTGAAATTCCTAAAATAATTTCTAGAACCTGTGAATCATCATAACCCACTTCTAAAAATTCTTTAAGAACTGATTCATCCGGGTTTCCACGAGTAGCAACCATATTTTCAGTCAAATTTCGCAATGCAGCCAACTTGGGATTTGACAAATCTTCATCATTGCGAATAGCCTCAATTATCTCTTTGGGTACGGATTGCATTTTTGCAATCGCAGAATGAGCTGCCATGCAGTAAGCACATTCATGATATCGGCTCACCGTCAACAAGATAAGTTGTTGCTCTATTGCAGAAAAAGAACTTTTACTAAAAATTTCTCCCACAGTAAGATAAGCTTCAGCAATGACAGGTGCATTTGCCATTTTCTTGATTAAATTGGGGACAAAGCCAATAGTAGATTGGGCACGAGACAAAACCTTTTCTTGCTCTACTGAAGCTTCGCCTAGTTCGATCGATGAAAGTTTCATATTTAAAATTCCTAACGGTTGTTTTTTGAGTAATCACTCAAAAATAGAGTGTAAAGGATTATGAACAATCATTCAATAATTATTAGAGACCTTTGTATGAGTGGGACGTGAAACAAAAATGTGGAAAAATTTTTCATATTGAGGCAAAAAACGCAGTCAATAGCCGGCTATTGGCCAGTTTTTTAACGAAAATATGGAAAATTTTAACCCTTTTTATTCGTGTAGCCATCTCGTGCAAAGGTCTCAACTATTTTCTTTTGAGAGATTTTATTCGAATGATGCGTTTACCGTTGCCAGTCAACAGCTTTAGTCGCTTTGTGCTTTGCGCTCGGCATGTTTGCGCGCTATTTCTTCCCAGTCGATATTATTACAGCTTTCGCATTCTTCTTTAAAAATGCCCAATTTAACCAACAGTGCGTGTAATTTACAGCCCACACAATAGCCCAAAATGGCTTCTAACCACATAAACCCTAAACAGACCCAAACCAGTACCAAGGGTATCCATTTCGGCATAAAGTTTTCCGTGGTGGGCAAGACGTCACTATTAAAAACCGCATTCACCCAACCGGCAAACACATCTGGATTAAAGAACACTAAACAGACTGAAATAAAACTGGCACCAATTGACCAGGCAACACGCTTGGGCACGAGGGGTTTCCAATTCGGTTTGGTATTTTTCGCCAATAAGGTTGCAAGATAAATGGTCGGTGAAAAGCGAGACGTCAGCACAAACATTCCGGCTAACATTTCAAATAGCCCAAAAAACAAAATCCAGGTTTGTACTGTATAATCATAAGCCCGTTGGGTGGCCTGTACTTGATAAATGGTGTGCCATTCCCAAGTGGTTTCTAGTGTATCGACCATGGTGGTGTTTTCTAACACGCTCCAAGTCGGCCCAAAAACCACATCAATCAAGGTATAAAGCATATAAACAGGAATGGTGAGTAAAATGCCTGCGCGAATTTTCACCGCATTGTCATTGATAAAGGTCGTTTCTTCTTTAGGATCTCGAAACCATAGGTTTTTTAGCAAACTGTTCATCATCACCCCTTTAAGCTACTTGATAAATGATTTTGTTATATAACAATATTCTTATATTATTAGTTAACGAACTATACCAACTTATCAATCGCAATGGTTTAAAAAGTGACTGATTTCTAATAGAATTTTTGAATGCTGAGATTAAGGATCTTACTTAGAATGTTGGTGCACAATTAACAGTGTTTTAAAGACATTGGGGTCTTTAATTTGGGTCATTTCCCCTTCACGAGGTTGGTGCTTGTCTTGCAAACGTGATAACAAGAAGCGCAAAGCCGCCAGTCTTAAGGCTGGCTTCCAGAATGATTGTTCTTTCATCGTTAACGGACGAACGGCTTCATAAGCGTTTAAAACCGCCTTGACCATATCGGTATTTAAACCACCTTGTTCAGTGCGACACCAATCATTGACCATCACCGCCAAATCATAAAGCATCGGCGCATTGCAGGCATAGTAAAGGTCAATAATGCCCGAAAGCACATCACCATTAAACAACGCGTTATCACAAAATAAATCAGCGTGAATCACACTTTCCGGCAAAGTATCCCAAGCAATATCCGCTTGATATGCTAGCTCGATTGCGATCAAGTCGATTTCATCTTTTGACAAATAGCTTTTAATCGATTGAAAAGTTTTTTGCATCCAATGGAGATCACGATCATTGGCACGGGTTTGTTGGTAATCCTGCCCTGCTAGATGAAATTTAGCCAAATTTTTGGCCATAATTTCACACTGCGTTCGTGTTGGATGTTCAACCCCAGAACCCGTTAAACGCTCTACTAATGCTGCTGGTTTGCCTTTTAACGCTTTTAAATAATGACCATTTAAGGTCGGCTTTGGGTTGGCGGTGGGAATTTGGTGATCAGCCATAAAGGCCATAATATTGAGAAAATACGGCAACTCTTCAAAGCGATGATGTTCAAAAATCGTTAAGACAAAGCGGCCTGTTGTGGTGTCCACAAAATAGTTGGTGTTTTCAATGCCGGCACTGATGCCTTCAAATGCAACCAAAGCACCTTGCTCATAATCGGCCAAAAAAACTTCCAACTCTGCTTGATTCACAACCGTATAAACAGACATCCCAAACCGCCCTAGAAAAGGTTAAAATGACAACCCAAGCACCCACCGCTTAAATCAAACATTGGTGCTTCAATAAAATGGCGATATTTTAGCATAATCCTTTAAAGGCAAAGTATTCAATGACTCAAATCCTTCCTGCATTCAACCCCGACAGCCCGTTTATTTTGGTGGATGGCTCATCCTATCTATTTCGCGCATTTCATGCGATGCCGCCTTTAACCAACTCAAAAGGCCATGCTACCGGCGCCATTTTCGGCGTCATTAATATGATTGGTAAGCTATTGGAGCAATACCAACCTGAACGGATTGCAGTGGTGTTTGATGCTAAGGGTAAAAATTTTCGCCATGAACTTTATCAAGACTACAAAGCCCATCGTCCACCCATGCCAGACGAACTGCGTATTCAAATTGAACCGATTCATGAAATCATTAAAGCCTTAGGCATTCCCCTATTAGTGATTGATGGCGTCGAAGCTGATGATGTGATGGGCACGCTGGCGCACCAGGCCACCCAAGCCAAAATGGCTGCGCTACTGTCAACCGGTGATAAAGACATGGCGCAATTAGTGAATGAACATATCACCCTCGTTAACACTATGAATGATACCTTGATGACACCCGATAGTGTGTTTGAAAAGTTTCACGTGAAACCTGAACAAATTATTGATTATCTCGCTTTAATGGGCGACAGTAGCGACAACATTCCCGGTATTCCTAAGTGTGGGCCTAAAACGGCTGCAAAATGGCTTGCAGAATATGGTTCTATTGATAACTTGATTGACCATGCCGATGAAATTAAAGGCAAGATCGGTGAAAATTTGCGTGCCAATTTAGACCAACTTAAACTGTCTCAACAGCTGACGACCATCCGCTTAGATTGTGATTTACCGATTGCACTGAATGATATTAAACGCCATGAAGCGGATATGGACGCACTGGAAGCGCTGTTTTCTGAATATGATTTACGCAACTGGTTAAGCCGCGTGTTAAAAGGCGAACTGCCTTTTAGCAAAAGCAGTGGCCGCAAAGCCCACTCTGAAACCGTGACGAATGGTCAATCCCCAAAATCGACTGCGCCATCTTCTGTGACAGATAACCCCAAAATCACATCCACGCCTTATGAAACCCTTCTTGATTGGTCAACTTTCGATGCGTGGCTCAAAAATCTCGAAGCCTCGGAGGTGTTTGCAATTGATACCGAAACCACTTCTTTAAATGCCATGGAAGCGAAAATTGTTGGGATCAGCTTTGCCTATGCAGAAAAAAACGACCAGGCCTGGCAGGTTTTTGCCGCTTATGTGCCCTTAACCCACGATTATGAAGACGCACCAGAACAACTCCCCCTTCAGGAAGTGTTAGCCAAACTGAAACCGATTTTGGAAAATCCCGCGCTCAAAAAAGTCGGTCAAAACTTTAAATATGACTGGCATATCTTTAAAAATATTGGCATTGATGTTCAAGGTATCGCCTATGACACCATGCTGGAATCTTATTGTTTTAACAGTGTTGCAACCCGCCATAATATGGACGATTTGGCACTGACCTACCTCAACCGCAACACCATTCACTTTAAAGACATTGCCGGAACGGGGAAAAAACAGAAAACCTTTAATCAAATTGAATTGGAAGCGGCTTCACCCTATGCCGCCGAAGATGCGGATATTACGCTTCAGCTTCATCAAACTTTATTGCCAAAATTACAGGCCGAACCGACATTACATAAAATTTTTACCGACATTGAAATGCCATTACTGCCGGTCTTGGCAAAAATGGAGCGCAATGGGGTTTTCATTGACCGTCAAATGTTAGCAGATCAATCTTATGAACTCAGCCAAAAATTGGCCGAACTTGAACAACAAGCCCATTTGATTGCCGGCACGGAATTTAATCTCAATTCTTCAAAGCAACTGCAAGAAGTGCTATTTGAAAAATTAGACATCCCTGTTGTCAAAAAAACCCCGAAGGGACAACCCTCCACAGCGGAACCCGTATTAGTACAATTAGCAGAACAAGGGTTTGAACTGCCGTCCTTGATCTTAGAATACCGTAGCCTGGCAAAGCTAAAATCCACTTATACCGATTCTTTACCAAAGCAAATCAATCCCCAAACGGGGCGCGTCCACACTTCTTACCAACAGGCGATAGCCTCAACCGGACGCCTCTCCTCGACCGAACCCAATTTACAAAATATTCCGATACGTAGTGCCGAGGGTCGACGTATTCGTCAAGCCTTTATCGCCCCACCGGGCTATCAATTATTAGCCGCCGATTATTCTCAAATTGAATTACGCATCATGGCGCATCTATCGGGCGATGCCAGTTTATTAAAGGCTTTTTCTGAAGGAAAAGACATTCACCAAGCCACCGCTGCAGAAATTTTTAATACGCCACTTGATGACGTCACTAAGGAACAGCGCCGCAGTGCCAAAGCAGTCAATTTCGGCTTGATTTATGGCATGTCCGCGTTTGGGCTAGCCAAACAACTGAATATCAGCCGCGGGCTGGCTCAAGAATATATTAACCTTTATTTTGCTCGTTATCCCGGGGTGGCCAACTATATGGAATCCACCAAAGAAAATGCCAAACAAACCGGCTATGTTGAAACCTTAATGGGGCGCCGACTCTATTTACCCGACATTAATGCTAAAAATGGCCAACTTAGGCAATATGCCGAAAGAACCGCCATTAATGCCCCTATGCAAGGCACCGCCGCCGATATTATCAAAACCGCAATGATCAAAATGCAACATTGGCTCGATCACACCACTTGTGACATTAAAATGCTGATGCAAGTGCATGATGAGCTGGTCTTTGAAATTGCGGAAAAGGATATTGCTGAGTCAAAAAAGCACATCAAATCTATTATGGAATCCGCTTTAACCTTAAAGGTGCCACTTATTGTAGACATAGGCCAAGGCTCTAATTGGGATGAAGCACATTAGCATTATCTTATTTAAATGATTACAATCAATATAGTCTGCTATTTATTGTTTAAATTTGATAAACTTATGTTATTAGCTAACTCATTTTTTAGAGAGTGAAAAAAATGTTCAAAAAATTACTGCCAATACTGTGTTTATTACCCTTGAATGTCCATGCTGCGGATAATCAGATTTCTTTACTCAACTTTGATAGCCAAAGTGAATTTAAAAACTTTGCAAAAGATTTCACCGGAAGCTTAGGCTATAAAACATTAACGCCTGCTGAACCCCTTGGGGTCAGTGGCTTTGATATTGGTGCTTCTTACACCAATTCCGGTCTCAATTATAAACTCATGGATAAGGTGACCACCGAAGGAAAAGGTTCTTTTGACACCATTTCACTTCATGCGATTAAAGGCTTGCCTTGGGGAATCGACTTTGGCCTGGATTACAGTTCGGTTATGAATAGCAATATCGAAACCTGGGGTGGGAAATTAAGTTATGCCCTTATCGAAGGGGGTGTTTTATATCCATCCGTATCTATTAATGGTAATTACACTCAAACCAGCGGCTTAGATGCGCTTGATTTTAAAAGTATGGGAGCTGAAATCGGCATCTCAAAGGGGTTTGCTAACTTAACCCCTTATGCTTCAGTCGGTATGACCAATGGTGAATTAAAATCCTTAGTCGATAATGCGGGACTTGCAGGGGTTAAGCTCGATACGGAATCCGTCTCTATGATGAAGTATGCGGTGGGCGTCAATATTAATTTATTGGCTATGGATGTTTTAGTGGGTTACAACCAAATCGGTGATGTGCCTTCCTATTCTTTAAAAGCAGGTTTCCGTTTCTAAGTTTCTAATACAACTCTCTATTCGATCTTTTTATAATGACGGCTTTATCAAAAAGCCGTCAAATTTTACCAGGCCTGGCTATTTTTGAAGCTTTTCCGGGGATTGATATGCCATCCATTCATCCAGTTTTGCCCAAACTTCTTCTAACCCCTGTCGCTTTAAAGATGAAAACAATTGTGCTGTGGCGTGTGGATATTGATCGGTAAGCAACTGTCGAAACTTTAATAAGCTGTTTTGTGCCGGCCCTTTTTTCAATTTATCTGATTTAGTCAGCAAAACATGAACGGGTAACGCTAAGCTCAAAGTCCAATCTAATAAGGTTAAATCAATCTGTGTCGGTGGCATACGACAATCGACCATCATCACCAACCCTTTTAAAGCGGCACGTTTTTCAATATATTCCGATAGACTTTGTTCCCAATTTCGTTTGGTTTCAATATTCACCTTGGCATAACCATAACCCGGTAAATCAACGAGTTTACGGTGTTCATCACACTCAAAAAAATTGATTAATTGAGTACGACCAGGGGTTTTACTGGTTTTCGCTAGAGATTTTTGCGAGGTAATCACATTCAAAGCACTGGATTTTCCGGCGTTAGAACGACCGGCAAAAGCCACTTCAATGCCTTCATCATCAGGGCAATGATTGAGATTAGGCGCAGATTTTAAATAATGGGCTTGCTGGTATAACGGATGTTGCATCTTATCGTCTCGTTTAATATAAACCTCATAACCTACTAGGTTTTAAGGATTAACAGATTTCATTCTTTATCAATAGTGTGAATGCAGGTATACTTTACAATCTTTTTAAAAATTAAATGAAAAACTTTCAACTTATGAGCCATTTACCACAGCCTTCTGCATCCAATAAAGCACGCAACAAAACGCCGGTATTCCTGCCATTTCTAGGGTCTATGAACCTTGCAGTCACCCTTTTAGTGATGTTAGCGATTGCATCCGTTATTGGAACCGTTTTAAAACAAAATGAACTTTTTCAAGGCTATATTATTAAATTTGGCCCTTTTTGGACACAAGTCTTCAATGAACTCGGCCTATTTAATGTTTACGGTGCGGCCTGGTTTATTCTGGTATTGGTTTTTCTATTAATTTCAACCAGTGTTTGTGTTTCCCGTAACGGCCCTGGTTTTTTGAAAGATATGAAGCAATATAGTGAAAAACTTTCATTGCATGCCTATCAACGTCAACCTCATGTTGTTACTTATACACCACAACAATTCGATATTGAAGCCGCACAATTGCTGCTTAAAGATCAAGGTTATAAAACTAAAGTACACCATCGTGAGGATGGGATTACCATAGCCGGCTTAAAAGGGTCTTGGAATCGACTGGGTTATGTTTTTACGCATGTTTCTATCATTATTATTTGTGTCGGCGCTTTAATGGACAGTAATTTATTACTCAAGTATCGTGAGCTGACCGGTGATTTAGAAGCAGAAACCCGATCAGTACCCTTAGATAAAATTCCACAAAAATCATGGTTAGGACCTGAAAATTTTTCATTTAGAGGCACCGTTAATATTGCTGAGAATCAGAAATCCGACGTGCTTTTCTTACCCTATGAGCAAGGATTTTTGGTTCAAAAACTTCCCTTTACCATTGATGTAAAAGACTTTCGAATTGAATATTATGATACGGGTATGCCAAAATCCTTTGAATCGGACATTATCTTATCTGCTCCTGATTTAAAAACCCCTATTGAAAAAACCATTGCCGTCAACCACCCTTTGTCTTATAAAAATTATGCTATTTATCAGTCATCCTTTAGCGATGGCGGCAGCCTATTAAAGCTCAAAGTGCATTCTTTAAAAGCGCCTGAAAATAAGCCTTTAATCCTCAATACTGCGGTAGATAAAACTGAATCTTTAAAAACCCCGCTGGGTACCTTTAAACTCGAATTAAGCGATTTTAAAATGCACAATATTGTGCCGGCTTCAGAAGAAGAGCGAGCACAGACCGGTAAAAAAATGCATAACAATGGCCCAACTATTATTTACAAAATACGAAATGATCAAGGACAAGCCCTTGAGTATGAAAATTATATGATGCCCATTGAACAGGATGGGCGTTTGTTCTTTATTGCCGGAATGCGTTCTTCACAAGCAGAACCTTTTCGTTATTTATTTATTCCGGCGGATAGCAACCGTCAATTAGATCGCTTTTTTAACTTTCTAGCCTTAATCAATAACCCCATTGCCACAAAACAGGTTTTAGAAAAAGCTTTGCCATCCGGGCAAACTCTTGAGCAAAGTGGCTATCGTATGCAAATTCGTCTTTTAACGCAATTGATGGCATTAGTACGTCAAAAAGGGTTTAACGGTATCAATGATTTTGTTAAACAAAATGTACCGGAACCAGATCAACAAAAAGTGTTGGACTATTACACGGCTCAAACCAGTGTTGCTTTACAAACCCTCTATTTAGACGTATTAGAACAGGAAAAAGACCAAAATTTAACAGATATTTCTGATTTTAATAAACAATGGTTTGATGATGCGATTACCTCCTTAGGCAACTTACCTGATTATGGACCGCCTTTATTTATTCAATTAAATTCTTTCAAGCAAATAGAAGCAACAGGTCTACAAATTACCAAATCCCCTGGAAAAGATGTCGTTTATTTTGGCAGCGCTTTACTTATAATAGGCGTATTCTTTTTATTTTATGTGCGCCAAAAACGCATATGGTTAGCCTATTCTGCTTCAGATCATACTTTAACCATCGCTGGGAAAGACACTAAAGAATTGCCTGAAGTGGCACAAGAATTTCAAAAAGTTGTACAAGCCGTACAATCTAAACTGAAGGTGAAAAAATGAATACGATTAATAGCACATTTGAAATGACGCCGGATAAAAAACGGTTTTCAATTAATGACAGTATATGGGCTTTATTTGTCATAGCCGGTGCTTTTTATGCTTGGCTAAGTTTTGGGCATATAATGGATGCCTATGAAGACGGAATTTTAGTGGGTTCAGCCATTGGTTTAATTATGCTGGGTCGGTTTTGGCCAAGCGCCAAAACTTTAAGTTATGCGGTTGCAACTTTGTCCTTATTCGCTTTATGGACTTATGCTCAACATAACAACCAAATCAGTGCGAATGAACAAGCTTTCTTTTTAAAGTTTTTAATTTCCAGTCAATCAGCATTTATGTGGATGAGTGCGCTTTTTGTATTATCTACGCTAGGCTATTTTGCGGGTTTATTTTTTAAATCTGATTTTACCGCTAAAATTGCATCTGTATTAGCCTGGTCAGGGGCAACTTTTGGTTTGGTTGGCATGATGGTGAGATGGCGTGAATCTTATTTGATTAATCCAGAATATGGACATATCCCTGTCAGCAGCCTTTATGAAGTGTTTATTTTATTTGCCGTCTTAACAACGCTTATGTATTTATATTATGAGCAAAAAATTCGTACCCGCTCAATGGGTGGATTTGTCATGTTAATTGTCAGTGCGGCAGTCGGTTTTTTACTATGGTATACCTTTGATAGAGGCGCCCATGAAATTCAACCATTAGTCCCTGCTTTAAAAAGTTATTGGATGAAGATACATGTCCCTGCTAACTTTATTGGTTATGGTGGATTTTCCATAGCGGCGATGGTTGGGTTAGCTTATGTGCTTACTGAAAAAATCCAAACTAAAAATCCGCAATCCCGTTTTTTACGTGCCATGCCCAGTTTAGAAAGTATGGATGATTTAATGTATAAAACCATTGCCTTAGGGTTTGCCTTCTTTACGATTGCCACCGTGTTAGGCGCTATGTGGGCAGCTGAAGCTTGGGGCGGTTATTGGTCTTGGGATCCAAAAGAAACTTGGGCATTAATTGTTTGGTTAAACTATGCGGCTTGGTTACACATTCGCATGTCTAAAGGTTGGCGGGGTCGTCCTATGGCATTGTGGGCAGTCATCGGATTAGTTGTCACCGTCTTTGCTTTCTTGGGTGTCAATATGTTCTTGTCCGGTTTACACTCATATGGCGAATTATAAATAAGGTAAACGACTATGTTAAAAAAGTGGATTCTGCCCTTTTTGATTGGAATGATATCGTTGATGCAAACAACTTTAAGTTATGCGCAACCAGACATAATGGAAGGGGTTGAATATCGTTTAATTCCAACCCCACAATCCATTGCACCCCATCAAAAACAGGTGGTTGAAATATTCTTTTATGGTTGTCCTCATTGCTATGATTTAGAACCCAGTCTTCATCAATGGTTAAAAACCAAACCGGAAGAGGTTCATTTTGAACGAATGCCAGCTGTACTCGATAATCCCAATTGGGTCTTTATGGCGAGGGTTTTTTATACAGCAAAATTTTTAGGTATTGAAAAAGCATTTCACGCTCGTTACTTTGATGCACTGCATCGAGATAAAAGGCGTATTTATTCTTTAGACGAATTAGCAAAATTTGTTCAGCCTTTAGGTATAAAAGCTGACGATTATAAAAATATGTTTAAAAGTTTTCAGGTTTCTTCTGCGGTTTCTAAAGCCAAGCAGGCCACTCAAAACTTTGGTATAGATGGTGTTCCGGCAGTTGTTATCAATGGTAAATATTTAACCGATGTGCCTATGGCAACATCACGAGAAGATTTATGGAGACTGGTTGATATTTTAGTTGAACGTTAAACCTAACGTTAACGTGATCAAATAGAACAGATTCATTCATTATTAAATCCCCATTTTTGGGGATTTTTTTTATCGATTCCTTTTAACTAAGGCTTATAATCAACCCATTACTTATTAAAAATGACTAGGCCTGGTCATTATTAGGGACTTTTGCAGGAGTAGGACGCGAAACAAAAATTTAAACCATTTTTATTCGTAATTTTATCTCGTGCAAAGGTCTCTTTAATCACTTTAAATGGATTTATTAATGAAAGCGGCAATACTCTTTGTAAAATGTTTAGAAAATGAACAAGTCGACTTTGTTTTTGGTATTCCTGGCGAAGAAAATATGGATATGATGGATGCACTTTTGGATTCCAAAATTCAATTTATTACTTGCCGTCATGAACAAGGTGCCGCTTTTATGGCGGATGTCTATGGCAGATTAACCGGTAAAGCAGGGGTTTGTTTATCCACCTTAGGGCCAGGGGCAACCAATTTAGTAACAGGCGTAGCAGATGCTAATATGGATCATTCACCAGTGGTTGCCATCGCCGGACAAGCAGCCACCACTCGACTCCATAAAGAATCCCACCAAGTCGTTGATCTGGTAAGTCTATTCAAACCCATTACCAAATACGCCACCCAACTATTAGAACCTGAAACGATTCCGGAAGTTATTCGTAAAGGGTTTAAATTAGCGCAATCTGAAAAACCGGGTGCTGTATTTATTGATTTTCCAGAAAATATCAGTGAAATGACAACACCGGAACGCCCTTTACCGGTTGTTAAACCCAGATTAACCTTGGCAGATACCAAATTAATTGAAAAGGCAGCACTGTTAATCAGTCGAGCTAGATCCCCTTTAATTTTAGTTGGTAATGGTGTGGTAAGAGCCCATGCCAGTGGACAATTAGAAGCTTTTGCAAATCATTGCCAAATCCCTTTTGTGAATACCTTTATGGCAAAAGGTGCCGTTCCCCATTTTCATAATCCGTTATCGGTTGGAACCGCCGGATTACAAAAAGGAGATTATGAAAATGGTGGTTTTTCTGATTCAGATTTAGTGATCTGTGTCGGATTTGATATGGTTGAATATCATCCCCATTTATGGAATCCAAATCGCGAACACACTATCATTCACATTGATACCAGTCCTGCTGAAGTAGATTATAGTTATATTCCCAATGTTGAATTAATAGGAAATATTGGTCGAAATCTCAATGCATTAACCGAAAAATTACCCAACAAAAATCACCATCCTAAACCCTATCCTTTACGAGAGGCAATGATTGAAGAAATGCAGCGCTGTTCTGAAAGTAATGCGTTTCCGATGAAGCCCCAAAAAATTATTTGGGATCTAAGAACCGCAATGCATCGTGAAGATATTGCTATTTGTGATGTCGGCGCGCATAAAATGTGGATGGCGCGGTTTTTCCGCTCGGAACTGCCAAATACCTGCATTATTTCCAATGGCTTTGCCAGTATGGGGATTGCTGTACCGGGTGCAATAGGCGCTAAATTAGCGTTTCCAAATAAAGCCGTGGTTGCTGTGACCGGCGATGCAGGCTTTATGATGAATTCTCAAGAAATTGAAACCGCATTACGTTGCCAAACCCCGATTGTCATTTTAATTTGGAATGACAGTCAGTATGGTTTAATTAATTGGAAACAAAAACGTCAATTTGGTCGATCAGCTTATATTGATTTTAATAACCCGGATTTTGTTCAATATGCCCAATCTTTTGGGGCAACGGGAATCCACATTGAAAAAGCATCTGATTTGTATCCGGCTCTTAAAATGGCTTTAACCAAACAAACGGTTACCGTCATTGATTGCCCGGTAGACTATTCCGAAAACGACCGTTTAACTGAATTACTCGGCAATGTTTTTTCAGACAGTGAATCTTAAAAGGAGCTGATATGATCTATATCAAAAGAGATAAGAATAACGAAATTGAAGACATTCAATTTTCAGAGAGACCGGATTATAAAATTGCCAG
This sequence comes from Piscirickettsiaceae bacterium CG07_land_8_20_14_0_80_44_28, assembly GCA_002779995.1. Lineage (GTDB taxonomy): Bacteria > Pseudomonadota > Gammaproteobacteria > Thiomicrospirales > Thiomicrospiraceae > Hydrogenovibrio. Next base: position 66,736 of record PEWX01000115.1, on the reverse strand, counting down.
TCTATTTGATCCTGAAATTAAAGCATTCACCGAAAAGAGTCAAAATGCAGAATTAATTAAAAAAATCCTTAAAACCATGGATATGGAAATGGTACGGGTTATTGAGGATTTAGTGGATATCCTGGTTGATCGACGCTTAATTTTATTTACGGATTTACCTGAACCTGTACAAAATAAATTACTTTTCAAGCGTTCGATTCGTGAAAATTTATCCCCTGAAACCAGCATGATTGATGATGATGAAGTGCTTAACTTTTAAAACATTAAAATCTCTCATTAAAAAATTTGTGTATAACTTAAGGGATAAGTCGCCTATAAACCGTGATTTATCCTGTGAAAAGGTGTGAGGGATTGTTAATAGAATGCAATTGGTTCATTCATTATTTTTTTATGCACAATTCATCCACAGTCGATCCCTTAGCCTTACCGAAACTTACACATGCAGTTATTAACAAGTTAACAAACTGATTTATAAACAAAAAATAGACTTATCCTTAAAATCGACTGTCACTAATAAGAGTAATAAACAAAAAGAATAAAATATAAAACCTTTATCTTTCTTTTTGTGTATATAACCCATGAATTTAAATGAATTGAAATATTGTGTAGAACTGGCAAAGGAAAAACATTTTCGTAAAGCAGCTGAAAAATGTTTTGTCAGTCAACCGACCTTAAGTATTGCCATTAAAAAATTGGAGACTGAATTAGGGGTTGTTATTTTTGAACGACAAAAAAATGATATTTTAATTACCCCTATTGGCAAAGAAGTGATTGATATTGCAAAAAGTGTTTTGTCTAAAATTGAAACCATTAAACAAATCACAAAACAAAAAACATCGACTATTAAAGAACTCAAAATAGGCGTTATTTACACGATTGGGCCTTATTTATTACCGCACTTTATTTCAGAGTTTCATCAACGAGCCGGAAATATACGATTATTAATTGAAGAAAATTACACGCATATTTTGCAGCAAAAACTTGAAACAGGTGAATTGGATATTATTATTGTCTCTTTGCCATTTGAAGGAGATAATATCCAAACCTTGCCAATCTATGAAGAAGATTTCCAATTAGCCGTTCCAAAAGGTCATCGATTAATTAAATCAGCACAAGTTGATTTAACGGATATTGAAAACGAAACCATTTTATTATTAGGATCAGGTCATTGTTTTAGAGATCAAGTTTTAAAGGCTTATCCAAAATTGTTAGATCATAAAGCACTACACAGTCCGTTACAAAAGAGCCTAGAAGGTAGCTCTCTTGAAACAATTCGCTATATGGTTGGGTCTGGGGCAGGTATTACGATTTTGCCGTGTAGTGCCTGTCAGAATCAAGATAAATTATTAGATTACATTCCGTTGGCAGATGCGGGTGCAAAGAGAACAGTGGTGATGGCGTGGCGACGCAGTTTTAGCCAATTGCAAACCTTAGAAATTTTTCAAAAAACATTATTATCCGTTAAAATTCCTTGCACGCGTTTGCTTAAATCCGGATCAGATCGAGATAACCCTAAATGAAACTCAAAACTTATTTATTATCTATTTTTTTATTTTTACCAGCCATTGGTTTTGCTCAAGGGTCAAATACAGCGACAAACAATCAAGATCCCTATGAAAACTTCAATCGAGCCATGTTCCAATTCAATTTGCATTTTCATAATGTGATTGGAAAACCATTGGTAGAGGGCTATAAAACGGTTGTACCGTCCCCGGCTCGGACGGGCGTTAGTAATTTTTTTAATAACTTAAATGAACCGCTCAATATCGTAAATGCATTGTTACAGGGCGAAATAGAAAGCAGTTTAAGCAGTTTTATGCGTTTTACAATAAACAGTACCTTTGGTTTATTGGGATTGATTGATATTGCGACGCCGGCAGGATTACCTTACCAAAAAGAAGATTTAGGACAAACTTTAGCAGTATGGGGTTGGTGGACAGAATCTAATTATATTATGCTGCCTTTGGTGGGACCTTATACCACACGAGATTTACTCGGCAGAGTCGCTGATAGCAGTTATAATCCATCTTATAATGACATTATTCAAACCGATGGTTATGGTCAGTTTTATCTATTTGTTGCAGAAAGTTTTGATGATTATACGAAAGTGGAAATGTTATTAGCGGAAGTTAAACAACAGCCAGATCCGTATATTTTTATGCGAGAAAGTTATTTACAGTATCGGACCAATTTGATTTATAACGGTAATCCCCCTGCACCGGATTTAGATGATTTCAATTATGAATAAAAAATGACCAGGCTTGGTCATTTTTGTTGTGTTTTTTGGCTTTGAGGCGTTTGAATATGCAATGCGGCTTTAGCCATTAAGTGGGCACTAATGGGTGCGGTTATAAATAGAAATAATGTAACAAGAACTTCATGAGCACTGATGCCACTATCTGATTGACTGAAATATATTGCTGAAGCGACTAAAATTGAACCCACTCCTAAAGTGGTTGCTTTGGTTGGCCCATGTAGGCGCATATAAAAATCAGGTAATTTAATCAAGCCAATTGAACCTACAAGGGTAAAGAAGGCACCGATTAAAATGAATATAGCTAAAATATTTTCAAGCATATTGATTATTCCATAATGTCGCCGCGCAGCAAATACTTGCTTAACGCAACGGTTCCCACAAAACCCATCACCGCTATTAACAGTGCCGCCTCAAAATACAGTGCACTTTGTTGATAAAGTCCAAATAAAATTAATATAGCAATGCTATTGATATAAATGGTATCCAGTGCAAGGATGCGATCAGGTAGCGAAGGCCCTTTAATGAGCCGGTAAAAATTGAATAATAAAGCCAATCCTACCATCAAAAATGCAATTTTAAGCGCCAAAATTAACATGATTCAAAAACCTTTATTAAGGGCATTTCATAACGTTGTTTAATTTGTTGAATAGTGTCTGTTTTATTTTCTAAATGCAAAGCATGAACTTTTAAGTATTTTCGATCGGCTGTCACATCACATGAAACCGTACCTGGCGTTAATGAAATAGTATTTGCAAGGATACTAATACCTAAAGGATGTTGAACCTCCAATTCAATTAAAAAAAATCCAGGTTTTAATCGACGATTGGGTCCTAAAATTAATTTTGCGACTATGATATTAGCAATCAAAATATCACCAATGACTACCCAAAAGAATTTAAAAATAACCCATGGATTAGATAATGTGATTTTTTCGGGCCAGAAAGAGGTCGTTAACAATGGAATGGTGATTGCCAAAATAAACCCTAATACGATATGTCCTGGTGCTAAGGTATTGTTAAGTAATAACCAAATTATCCATAACACCATTGTTAGAATAGGATGGGGTAATAATCGATTATGTTTAGGTTTATTTGGTGTTTTCATGGTTGCGGCCTTTCAATTGGCAGAGCATTGAGAACACTGTCAATATATTGAATTTTATCGAGCAATTGTAGCGCAGTACTTTCAGTAAAAGCCGTAATTGGATTGGCTAATATGACTAAAATAGGACTGGTCGCCAATAATAATATCACCGCAAAAAAAGCATATTTATTAAAAGGTGTAATCTCAGGTTTTTGATTAATTTGGGTTTGATAAAATAGTATAGAGCCAGATCGAGCAACAGCAATAATTATAAAAAGACCTGAAATTAATATTGTTATTAAAATAATAGCAAACCAATCATGTTCTAAAGCGGCAGATAGAATTAATAATTTACCAAAAAATCCTGATAAAGGCGGCAATCCCGTCATCGCAATGGCAGCGAATATAAAGAAACTGCCTAATAGTATTCCTTTATAAATGGGGTTTCCGGATTCAAATTGATCACCATAAACCCCACGTCCTCGAGTAATCATATCTGCTAATAAAAAGAAGCCGGCCGCGATTAAAGTAGAATGAATCAAATAATACAAACTCCCTGATAAAGCGGCTGGCGTATTTAAACCAATACCAATTAATAAGGTAGCAACCGAAGTTAATACCAAATAGGCAATTTGCTCTCTTAATCCTTTTGCGGCCAAAACCCCTAAAGCGGCTAATAATAAAGTGATTAATCCTAACGCTAATAACCAAGGCATATAAAAATAAGCCAAATCCCCTGCTGTGCTGCCAAATAGGGTGCCATGAACTCGAATAATGGCATAAAGTCCAACTTTAGTCATAATGGCAAATAAGGCAGCAACTGGGGCAGAGGCATTGGCATAAGCTTGGGGTAACCATAAATAAAGTGGGAACATAGCTGCTTTAAGACCAAAAACCAACAATAGTAATAAACCAGCTGCAGTGACAATGCCATAATCCTCGACTGGTAATTCAGCAATTTTAACGGCCATATCTGCAATATTTAAGGTACCTAAAATGCCATATAAAGCACCAACGGCAAATAAAAATAATGTAGAGCCAATTAAATTAATCACCACATAATGCAACCCAGCTTTGGTTCTTAAGCGTCCACCACCATGTAAAATTAATCCATAAGAAGCTAATAATAGCACTTCAAAGAATACGAATAAGTTAAAGACATCGCCGGTTAGAAAAGCACCATTTAACCCAAATAATTGAATATGAAATAAAGTATGAAAATGCGCTCCTTTACCATCAATCTGTTGCGCTATTGCATACCAAATAGCGCCAATGGCTAAGAGTGACGTAATCAAAACCATCATCGCAGAAAATTGATCTAATACTAAAACAATCCCATAAGGAGCAACCCAGTTCCCTAAAATAAAAACTTGTGGTTCGCCTTCTAATGAAACCAATAAGCTATTAATACTCACCCAAACTAAAGTAACAGCGCCTAAAAAACTGATCAAACGTTGGCGTTTTAAACCAAGTGATTGAATCAATAAAATGCTAATACCTATTAGCAAAGGCACAACAAGGGGTAAAAATGTGAGGCTTGTCATCTTGTCTTTCCGACCTGTTTATTAGGTTTTTGGGGTGGTAATGTATGTTCTAAAGACGCTTCATCTTGAGCTAAATTGATACCATCAACATGATCATTCCCCAATTCCGCACGGGCTTTTAAAGCCAATACAATCAAAAAGGCAGTCATACCAAAAGCTATAACTATGGCGGTGAGGACTAATGCTTGTGGAAGTGGGTCGGCATATTGACCTTGTGCTGAGTCAATAATGGTTGGTAACCCAATGGTTAAGCGACCCATTGCAAATAAAAATAAATTGACCGCATAGGCTAATAGCGTTAGTCCTAAAACCACCGGAAAGGTTCTGGCACGGAGTGTTAAAAATACGCCACTGGCGGTGAGAAACCCTATGGATAGGGCAACTAATAATTCCATTAATTTTGTTCCTTAGCTTTTGGATGATGGGATGCAAAGCTTAATCGTCCTAATTGAACTAAACTCATTACGGTTGCACCCACGACCACTAAAAATACCCCTAAATCAAATGCGATTGCACTGGCGATTTCAAATTCGCCAATAATGGGCCAATTTAAGTGGGTAAAGGCTGATGTTAAGAAAGGGAATCCCATTCCCATGGCTGCCAAACCGGTTGCAACAGCAATTAATAATCCCAATCCAATTACCCAATTCATATTGACTTTAAAGTGTTCACTGGTTAATTGAATGCCATTTGATAAATATTGAACAATTAAAGCCACTGAAGCGATCAATCCGGCAATAAACCCACCACCGGGTAAGTTATGACCTCTAAAGAAAATAAAAATGGCCACCATTAACATTAATGGCAAAAGTAAACGGGTAAAGGTTCGCATAATTAGAGGGTGAGGATCATTACTCCATAACCGTCCTTCGATATCGTTTTTAGGGGCGGGTAATTTCATATTCTGTAACATGGCAAAAACACCCAGGCCTGCTAAGGCTAAAACGGTAATTTCCCCTAAAGTATCAAAGCCACGGAAATCGACAAGAATCACATTGACCACATTGCTACCGCCTCCGCCAACTAGGCTATTAGCTAAGAAATAATCTGCAATGGTTTGATAATCTCTTGTGAGTACTGCAAGCGTGTATAAGGTAATACCGATGCCAGATAATACCGCTAAGACCCCATCTCGCCATAAACGCATTTTTCCAATTTCTTTTGGTGTAACTTGCGGTAAAAAATACAAGGCTAATAGCAATAAAATAATGGTTACCACTTCAATAGATAATTGGGTTAAAGCTAAGTCTGGCGCTGAAAATTTTACAAAAGCCAGAGATAAAACCAATCCAATCATGCCAATAACAATGAGTGTTAATAAGCGCTGACGATGAATAAAGATCAAAACAATACTGGTTAACATTAATCCAACGGCAAGCATCAGCGAAATAACATCAATTGGTAACATCGGTCTTTCACCAAATAATGGTGAGTTATGTAAGCTAAAACCATAAGCGGTGAAAATAATGGCAGAGAATAAAACCCAAGCAGATGCATTTTGCAAAGAGCCTTTATCAAAAAAGTTTGTGACCTTGTTTGCTAATGAAAACAGACCCGCCAATAACTGGTTAAAATATTGACGCGCATCAATCTTTCTAAAGAATTTTTCATAAAAATTAAATAAACGTTGGCGCATAAAATAGAAAGTGATACCGCCCGTTAACGCAATGAAACTCATGAATAATGCAGGCGTAAAGCCATGCCAAATGTCCAAACTATAATTCGGCGGAGTTGTCTGTAAAGTGCCGATTACGGCAATTTCTAATAGCGGAGCAATCGTATAGTTTGGAAAAATACCAACGGTTAAACAAATGATCACCAAAAAATCGACAGGTATTTTCATAAATCTAGGGGGTTCATGTGGGGTTTTGGGTAAATTAATGGGTTCGCCATTAAAAAACACATCGTGGATAAATCGAATGGAATAAGCAACGGATAATACACCACCAATCGTTACTAAAATGGGAATCATCCAAGCAGAATGTGCTGTTTGACTGGCAGTAATAGCCTGTTCAAAAAACATTTCTTTACTTAAAAAGCCATTTAATAATGGCACCCCAGCCATTGCAGCGGATGCAATAATGGCTAAAAAAGCGGTATGTGGCATATACTTGATTAAGCCATTGAGTTTACGCATATCACGGCTGCCTGTTTCGTGATCAATAATGCCCGCCACCATAAATAAAGAAGCTTTAAAAGTCGCGTGGTTAATAATATGAAAAATAGCAGCAACCGTCGCCATTTGTGTTCCAAATCCAAATAATAAGGTAATTAAACCAAGATGACTGATGGTTGAATAAGCTAATAACCCTTTTAAATCGTGTTTAAAAAAGGCCATATAAGCACCAATAATAAGGGTTATCATTCCTGCACCGCCGACTAACCAAGACCATTCAGGCGTAGCAGATAATATCGGAAAAAAGCGCGCTAATAGAAAAATCCCAGCTTTGACCATGGTTGCTGAGTGTAAATAAGCTGAAACGGGAGTTGGAGCCGCCATGGCATGAGGTAGCCAAAAATGAAAAGGAAATTGCGCAGATTTGGTGAAGACGCCTAATAAAATTAATCCTAGAATAGGCAAATACAAAGGACTATTACGAACTAAATCACCAGAAGCGAGGATATCTGTTAATTGATAACTACCAACAACTTCTCCTAATAAAAGCACCCCCCCCAACAAGGCTAAACCGCCTGCCCCTGTTATAGCCAAAGCCATTCTGGCACCTTGCCGTGCTTCCTTACGATGTTGCCAATAACTGATTAATAAGAATGACGTGATAGAAGTGAGTTCCCAGAAAACCACTAATTGAATAAGGTTTTCTGATAGGACTATGCCGAGCATAGAACCCATAAACATTAAAAGATAAGCAAAAAATCGGCCCATACAATCTTTGGTCGCCAAGTAATAACGGGCATAAAAGATCACTAAAATACCAATCACTAAAATAAGTAGCGCAAACAAGAGGGCTAAGCCATCTAGTCGAAATGAAAAGTGCAAGCCAATTGTAGGAATCCAAGCCCAACTTTGGATAATCGTTTGACCGGCAAAGACTTGTATTAGCGTGGGTGTTAATAATCCTAAAGCACTTAGGGCAATGAGTCCACTGACCCAAGCTGCTGCTAAACGATTTAATCGCGCAGACCAAGCAGCAAAGATAGCGCCGATAAATGGCAATAAAACAACCAATGGCAAATTGATAGCCAATAAATTCATAATTTTTGGTAATCTCTATAAAAGGTTTTTATAAGTCGTAAAGATACCGATAAAGTCCCATTTAGTCAATGTTTTAGCCAATTATGATAGATAATTAAATTCCTATTTTAAATGGTTTCAGTTAGGATTAATCATTGGGCACCTTGATTACCCCCTGTGGATTCTAGCAACATCAAGTTCGTCAGATTAAGGCATGAAGTTGCAGACTCTTAGCGTTTGCAAAGCCTGTTAATAGAAAAGGTATCGTTTAATTTATGCAACACATTAAATCTGTTTCGTTATTTGCTTTGTTACTCATTTTTGTTAGCCAAACTTTTGCAGCGGATGATGTTCAACATCAGTTGGATTGGACAACCATGATTATGACCCTATTAGGGGGATTAGCGTTATTTTTGTTTGGCTTAGACCTACTCATTAAAGGTTTGCTCACAGTCGCTGGTGAACAGATGAAAAATCTGTTAAGCACGTTAACCGTTAACCGAGTTTCCGGTGCCTTATCAGGTGCTTTAGTCACAGCCGTCATCCAATCTTCATCTGTGACCACTGTGTTAGTCGTAGGATTTGTTTCCGCCGGACTCGTAACAGTTACTCAGGCAGCCAGTGTGATTATGGGGGCAAATTTGGGGACGACCATTACCGCACAAATTGTTGCCTTTAAAATCACCAAATTAGCTTTGTTAATGATTGCAGTCGGGTTTACGATGCAGTTTTTTGCCAAGCGGAGCAAAGTGCGTCATATAGGTGAACTTATTTTAGGATTGGGGTTAATTTTCTTCGGTATGAATTTAATGAGTGAAGGCATGGCACCCCTTAAATCTTATGAACCGTTTTTAAATTTAATGCTACATATGCAAAATCCTTTTTATGGGATTTTGGTTGGATTGATTTTTACAGCATTGGTGCAATCTTCTTCTGCGACCATTGGCATCGTGATTGTTATGGCCGGTAATGGGTTTTTAACCTTACCGGCCGGTATTGCTTTGTCAATGGGTGCGGATATTGGCACTTGTGTCACAGCAATGTTGGCTGCCATTGGAAAATCTCGAGATGCGGTACGTTCTGCCTTAATTCATGTGGGCTTTAATATCTTAGGGGTGTTAATTTGGTTGCCATTTATTGGCGCCTTAGCGGCAGCTTCTATTTGGGTTTCGCACTCAGATCCGGTCGACATTATCACCATGCAAACCTTAGCTGAAAATACCCCTCGTGAAATCGCCAATGCAAATACGTTATTTAAGCTGAGCGCATTAGTTTTGTTTTTACCGTTGATTTCGGTGTTTGTATGGGTGGTTTATAAATTTGTTCCCATTAATGAAACAGAAAATAATCAAAGGGATATTAAGCCACAATTTTTGGATGATTCGCTAATTCAAGCACCGGAAATGGCAATGGAAGCGGTATTGATGGAATTGAATAACTTTCGAGATAAATATATTCGATTCTTTAAAAGAAGCACTGATAGTAAAGATTTTATTAATTTAAATCGCATTGCCCTTGAAGATACTTATTTAGGCAAATTAAAACGTTATCAAGGAGAGATCTTATTTTATTTGGCCAAGATAAGTCGCGCAGATTTGGATGAAAAATTACAAGTACGCTATATGCAACTCATTAGTGTGGTGAATATACTTGAATCCATGATAGAGTCGATTGAAATCGGTATCGTTCAAGCAAAACATCAAGCTTTCGAAAATAAAATTCAACCCAGTCCAACCATGATTAATTTGTTAGGGGACTTAGCAAAAGAAGTTGAGCATGGAATGGATCATGCCTTGTTATCATTAATTGAAAAAAATCCAGAAAAGGCGTTGGTGGTTTTATCAGTCAAATCAAAAATCGATCACCTGATTCAAACGGCTTTAGAACATCAATCACGAAATTTTAAGGCTGATAATCAGCGAATGATGGTTTTTAGATTAGAAATGCAAATGGTCGATGCATTTAAGCGTTTGCACACGCTTTCTAAGCGTATTGCCCGTTACCAACTGGAACCTAATATCACCACAAGGACATAACGCTCAGTGATCAATAACAAAATGCGATTAAATTCGAATCAAAATGATCTGTGGTTGCAAACACAAAATTTAAAGTTGGTTTTAGACAATACGCTTGTGAGTGGTTCGGGCAATATTGCGGTAGCGCTGCTGCTTAGCTTGATGCTGTTCTCTCTAGTAGAGGTTTCAAGTCTATTGATTTGGTTGGTGTTGATGATATTGGTGAATGCGCTGAGAATTCATCAAGGATTTACATATAAACAGAAATTAACCGAATCGAATGTCACTGTGATCCAACGTCGCTATTTCTATTGGATTATTTTATCGGGATTGGGTTGGTTATTAGCAACGGTTGTGTTTTTTGAAGTCAACAATACTGAAATTCAAGCGATTCTAGCGATTATGATCGCCGGCATTTCATCCGGCAGTGTTGCAACCTTGTCGCCGATAAAATCCTACTTTATCAGCTTTTTGATGCTTTCCGTCTTGCCATTGTTTTTCGGATTTTTGTTGGTGTTTGATCCGCAAGGATGGGTATTTGCAGCGGCCATTGGATTTTATATATTGCTGATACAACAAGCTGCCAAAAAATACCGTGCGGCGATTGAGCAAGTATTTAATTTGCATCTTTCAAATCAATCTTTGATATCAGAATTGGAAAAAGCCAAACAACTTGCTGAAGAATCAAACCGGCTAAAAGGTCAGTTTTTAGCCAATATGAGTCATGAAATTCGAACCCCGATGAACGGTGTGTTGGGAATGACCCAACTTTTAATAGATTCAGAACTCCACCCTCAGCAACGCGAACTGGCTGTTTCCGTCAAGCAAAGTGCAGAGTCTTTATTAGAGATCATTAACGATATTTTAGATTTTTCTAAAATTGAAGCGGGTAAACTGGAATTGCATAATGAAACAACCGAACTCTTACCTTTTTTAGATAAAACCATTGATATGGTCGCCGCATCAGCACAATCTAAGTCACTATATTTACAGTACTTTATTACACCGGATACGCCAAGTGCTATTAAAATCGACGCGGTTCGTTTGCGTCAGGTGTTGTTAAACTTACTGGGAAATGCCATTAAGTTTACAGAAAAAGGTTCGGTGATCCTCAGAGTTTCCGTTTCAAAAGATGATCCACAAAGCCTGTTATTTAACGTTTCTGATACCGGTCCAGGCATATCTAAAGCAGGTTTAAAGAAATTATTTGATGCATTTACTCAGGTTGATGGTTCTCATACAAGAGTGCATGGCGGAACCGGGCTGGGATTAGCCATTAGTCAAGGCATATTGACCCTGTTTGGTTCTGAGATACGGGTTAAGACCGGTGACCAAACCATCAATAAACTGGGAGCCTGTTTTTATTTTGATTTGCCATGTTCATTTGTTGGAAATACCCCTTGTTTGACACCTTTTACCAGACCGCAAAATTTAATATGGGTCAGCAATCACCCGCAATTTCATTCACAATGGCTTGATTGGTTTCAGTCCTTAGCGGTTACAGTGCGCTTTGTTGATGTTATGACTTTAAGTGAAGCGTCTAAACAGTTGAGCTCTGAAACAGCCATCTGGATTGAATTTTCGGTGATTGAGCAACAATATGACGATCCATTTAGTTTACTGAATGATTTAAAAAACCTGTTACCGATGTTTAGTTTATTGTTGACCTATCCTCAGGCGATGAAATGGCAAGCAACCATTGAAAAACTGGGCATTAAAACCCGTTTATTGCCCATTAAATTTGCCAATATTTCACATTGGATAGAATCCAAAAATCCGGTAAAACCCAATATTGAAGACGGTCAAAACCAACTTGTTTATCCTCAAATACCCTCTGCGCGTGTATTGATCGTTGAAGATAATATTGTTAATCAAAAGTTAGTCAATGCGCTACTGAAAAAAATGGCCATTAACGCCGAGTTGGCCAACAATGGGGTTGAAGCCTTGCAAAAATTAGCAGAAAAACGGTTTGATTTGGTGTTAATGGATTGTCAGATGCCGATAATGGATGGTTACGAAGCCACTCGAAAATTGCGGTCAGGAGACTCGATTAATGTAAAAACATCCGTAATAGCCCTAACAGCCAATGCCATGAAAGGAGACCAGCAAGTCTGTATTAATGCAGGAATGGATGATTATTTAGCCAAACCGATTGATCGGACATTATTCATTGAAAAATGCCAACGCTGGATAAACACGACTCGTTAAAGTTCAGTGGATAAATGCGGACGGATACCGTGTTCGGCTTCGGTCATTTCACCGTTTGCATGATCACTTGGGTGTATTTCAAACCGGGTGAAGTGACCATCCGGTTGGTTTATTAGATCTTGAGCCACTTTATTTAAGTAAACAATGTCATTGTGTTTGGTTTTGAAAATTAAATTATGTTTACCGGAAACCTTTAATACATAGTGTGAAGGTTGAAAAAAGGGTAATGTCATGGATTAAGTTCCTTGTATCGTAATCACGATTTCTCGATTAAATTCACCGGTTCGGTGTTCATATAAAAACAAACCTTGCCAAGTTCCCATATTTAAACAACCCTGACTGACTGGAATCGTATGACTGGTTTCAGTCAGTAAGCTGCGTAAATGACCAGACATATCATCCGACCCTTCATCACGATGTTGAAAATCAGCGTCGCCATCAGCAATGTGTTTTTGTAACCAGTTTTCAATGTCGATCCGCACTGCTGGATCAGCATTTTCAGTAATGATTAAAGATGCTGAAGTGTGTTGGCAAAAGATATGGCAAAGCCCGGTGGTGATTTCAGATTCAGCAATCACACGATTGATTTCATCGGTGATATTAAAAGTTCCGCGATTTGGGCTGTGAAAGGTTAGGGTGCTTTGAAAAGTCTTCATTTGAACCTCAAGGTTTAATGGGTTGGTGATAGCGCCAACAGTTGGTCAGATGATCATTCACCAAACCCACTGCTTGCATATAAGCATAAATGATCGTCGAACCCACAAAGGACATCCCTCTTTTTTTCAAATCTTTAGATATGGCATCGCTAATGGCAGAAGTGGCTGGCATTTCGGCAGCCGTTGTCCAATGATTTAAAATCGGCCGATCATCAACAAATCGCCATAGATAGCTTGCAAAATTTCCAAACTCCCTTTGAATTTGTAAGAATACGCGAGCATTGTTACGGGCAGACGTTAACTTTAAGCGATTGCGAATAATATTTGGATTTTGGCGTAAACCTTCTAATTCAGCATCTGTCATCTTGGTCACCAAAGCCGGATTGAATTGGTGAAAGGCTTGGCGATAGCCGTCACGTTTTTTTAACACCGTTTCCCAGCTTAAACCTGCTTGAGCACCCTCTAATACTAACATTTCAAACAGCTTATTATCCTCATAAACCGGCACGCCCCATTCGTTATCATGGTAATCAGCATAGAGTTGGTGACCTGGTTGATTACCAAAACAGCGAAATTTCTTGTCCTGACCCATAAAATATTACCGCAATTTAGTTTAAATAGGTGTCAAAATAACCTATTATAATTTGGAAAATTATTAAATTAAACTTTGTGATGCATCGCATTTAAATGAAAAGAGATAAGACTATTTTAAACCATAGATTGTTTACTAAAACCCTTTATAGCTGGGTCTTATTGTCTTGTTTATTCAGTTATTTTGCCCTTGAAGTTCAGGCGGCTGAATCGGAAAGATGGGTACTTAAAAATCAACCTTCTATTAACGTTTCTCAACAATTCTCAGTTTTTCGTAATTCAGGTGAGTCTTTAACCTTAGAGGCGGTTCGCTCAGAAAAAATCGCACCTTTATTTGTTCCGGTGGGCCCAAATAGAACAACCAATTTTGGCTTAACACAAGATGAAATATGGTTGCACTTGACGTTTGATACTGCCGAAGATATTCCAAAAAGGTGGTTTTTAGAAGTCGTCCATCCTTCTTTAGATGTAATCGAACTGTATTATGCCAATCAGCAAGATGACCAATTTCATAGCGAATTCAGTGGGGACTCGATTGCATTCAATGAAAAACCGTTTGCACACTTCTCACCCATTTTTGAATTACAACTGCTCCCCAATCAAACTTATACGCTATATTTAAAAGTGCGTTCTCAGGGGACTTTAACCGTCCCATTAAGACTCTGGCAGCCCGATGCCTTATGGCAATTCGATCAAACCCTCTATTCAATTTTGAGCTTATATTATGGGATTTTGTTAGGGTTATTGGTTTATAACCTGTTTATTTTCTTTTCATTACGAGATCGGATTTATTTAATTTATTCGGCTTTTATCAGCTTTTTAGGATTAGGGTTGTCTGGCTTGTCGGGTTTATCCTATCAATTTCTTTTTCCCGAATCTGTTTGGTTTGCAAATCTCATGCCCACCGGTGGACTAGCAGTGTCGGGGATATTTGGTGCCTTGTTTGTCCATCAGTTTTTATTAGCGACCTTAAATCGATTTCGGTTAAGTAAATTGATGTACCTGTTTAGTTTTGGGTATGCAATTATTGCTGCTACGACCCTTTTGGGGCATTACCATTATGCTGCCATTGCGATTAATTTTTGGTCACTTGCCTTTGCTTTAAGTGCGCTGATATTAGGGATTATCAGCTTATATTTGAAACAACCTGGTAGTCGGTTTTTTGTATTGGCTTGGATATCGTTATTATTAGGGATTATTGTCATTGCATTGCATAACGTTGGAATTTTACCCTCTAATTTCTTTACCACCAATGCGCTTTGGATTGGGTCGGCTTTAGAGATGCTGTTGCTGGCCATGGCATTGGCCGATCGGATAAATGAACTACAATACCAGCAGCAGCTCGCCAAGGATCAGGCATTGCAAATTAAGCAGCAAATGATCAATACGGTCAAAGAAAATGAACGGCTACTCGAGACTCGGGTACAAGAACGCACTCAGGAATTGGCTTTGGTGAACCAACGTTTAATCGAAAGCGAACAGAAATTAATGTATCAAGCCAATCATGACGCCTTAACGGGGTTGGCAAACCGGCACCTACTCGAAAAAAATATTCATGACTTGCTGGCAAAGGGTAACGGATTTACTGTGATGGCGGCCGACCTCGATCAATTTAAGCCGATTAATGACCGATATGGCCACGCGGTTGGTGACCAGGTTTTAGTGATTCTGGCGGAAAGGTTAAAAGCTTTGGTAGAGAATCCAGATCAAGTTGCACGAATTGGTGGAGATGAGTTTGTTGTGGTTTTACCCAAAGTAACCCAACCAGAGGAAGCTGATCGTATTTGTTTGATGATGCAAGAAGCCATTTGCCAACCCAGCGCAGTAAAAAGTGGACTTAATTTGAACCTTCATGTGAGTATTGGTTTTGCCATTTACCCTCAGGATGCTGACACCCTTGATGCACTGTTATTGAAGGCCGACCAGGCGATGTATCAAAATAAACACGCTAAGCTTGTTCAGCACAACCAAACCTCGACCTAGCCCCCCCCTTAACGTGTTTAATCTTTCCAAAGTTTTGCACCATTGCGTATAATCAACCGCTGTTATTGACCACTTTAAATCGTTAGCGGAGCTTTTTATGAACCCTTTACTGAATACAGACCAATTGCCAGATTTCAACGCGTTTCACGTGGAACACATTGAACCGGCGATAACCGAGCTTTTAGCAGAAAATCGTTCCGCCGTCGAAGCCTTAGTCGCCGATACGGTGACCCCGACATGGGAAAATTTTGTAGAACCTTTGGAGCAACTGTCCAATCGTTTGGAGCGAGTTTGGGGGCCGGTGGGTCATTTGGATGCGGTTAAAAATTCCGATGAATGGCATGGGGTTTATACTCAGTGCTTACAGCAGATTACCGATTTTTATACGCAAATGGGTCAAAATAAAGGCTTGTTTGATAAATTTTCGCAACTACATCAATCCGATGCGTTTGTGCATTATTCATTGGCACAAAAAAAGGTCATTGAAAACGCACTTAGAGATTTTCGCCTATCCGGGATTGATTTACCGGCTGAAAAACAACAAGCGTATAAAGCGATAACCCAGCAGCTTTCCCAGTTAAGCAATCAATTTGGTAATAATGTATTGAAAAGTACCCAGGCCTGGTCAAAATTTATTGAAAATGAAGTGGATTTGGCGGGGTTACCAGAGAATGCTAAGAGCCTATTAGCGCAAGCAGCAAATCAAAAAGCAGCTTATCAACATAAGTCAGGCTGGTTGGTCACATTGGATTTTCCGTCCTATTCGGCTGTCATGACGCACGCAGATAACCGTGAACTCAGAGAAGAAGTTTATCAAGCCTTTGCTACCCGTGCATCTGAAATGGCACAAGATCCCCAATACGATAATAGTGACCTGATCGATAAAATTCGACAATTGCGTCATCAAAAAGCGCAATTATTAGGCTTTGAAAATTATGCCGAACTGTCTTTGGCAACAAAGATGGCGGATTCCACTGAACAGGTCATTACCTTTCTAACCGACTTGGCGAAACAATCCAAGCCACAAGCCCAACAAGAATTGGAAGCGCTAACGGCCTTTGCCCAAGCCGAACTGGGATTAACAGAATTACAACCTTGGGATGTGACTTACGCATCTGAAAAATTTAAAAATAAAACCCTATCATTATCCCAAGAAAAGTTACGTCCCTATTTCCCGGTAACCAAAGTCTTATCCGGATTATTTAATATCACTGAAACCCTGTTTGGCGTGACGGTAACAGAACAACAAGGTGTCTCTGTCTGGCAGGATGACGTCAGGTTTTTTGAAATTTCTGATCGCGCCGGCCAGCCCATCGCAGCATTTTATTTAGACCTCTATGCACGGGAAAATAAACGAGGCGGTGCCTGGATGGATTCAGCAATCAGTCGTTGGCGGCATCTGCATGGCGAATTACAAACCCCGGTTGCTTATTTGGTTTGTAACTTTACCCCGCCGATTGGCGACAAACCCGCTTGTTTAACGCATGACGAAGTGACGACTTTATTCCACGAGTTTGGACATGGTTTGCATCATATGTTAACGGAAATGGAAGTTTTTGATGTGTCTGGTATTAACGGCGTACCCTGGGATGCTGTGGAACTGCCTTCACAATTTATGGAAAACTTTTGCTGGGAACGTGAAGGCATTGACCAAATCGCGGCTCATATTGATACCCGGCAACCCCTTTCTGATGCGCTTTTTAAGGCGTTAAAACAAAGTCGAGGCTTTCAATCCGCTATGATGATGGTTCGTCAACTGGAATTTAGCTTGTTTGATTTCTTATTACATAGCCAATATCAACCGGATTCGCCAGAGGATGTTTTGGAATTGGCCAACCGGGTTAGAAAAGAGGTTGCAGTGGTCTTCCCACCGGATTACCAGCGTTTTCCGCATAGCTTCAGTCATATCTTTGCCGGTGGCTATGCCGCAGGCTATTTCAGTTATAAATGGGCAGAAGTGCTGTCGGCGGATGCGTTTGGTGCCTTTGAAGAGCAAGGTATTTTAAACCCTGAGGTCGGGCAAAAGTTTAAAAATACCATTCTGGCGGCAGGCGGTTCAATCCACCCTATGACGTTATTTAAAGCTTTTCGAGGTCGTGAACCGTCCATTGAAGCCTTGCTCAAACATTCGGGCATCCGTCGTGTGTAGGTCATAAAATTATTTAAGTCGCATTATTGAGCATAACTGCTAAAATCTATTAAAAATGGTAGGGTTTTCAAAAAGGTGGGGATAATGCGAAATTTTTCTATTGTTTTATTGGGCGTTTTATGTGGGGTGTCATCGACTGGTTATGCTTCTGGATTTGCTTTAATTGAACAGTCTGCAAGTGGTCAGGGGCTGTCTTATGCGGGCGCAGCGGCTTCAACGGAAGATGCCAGTGTGATGTGGTTTAACCCTGCGGGCATTGCTGTTTTGCCCGGTTCTCAAGCCGTTTTGGCTGCGCATCGTATCGATCCATCGGCTAAATTTTCCAATAACGGCTCTTATTTAGCGGTGCCTGGAAATAGTATCAGTGGTCAGGGGGATGATGGGGCAACCGTCGGTGTGGTTCCCAATCTGTATTGGAAAAGAGCCTATGGCCCTTATCATGTCGGCTTTGGTTTGAATGTGCCTTTCGGTCAGCATATATCCTATAAAGAAGATTGGGTTGGCCGTTATCATGCCACCGAAACCAATTTAAAAACCTATCAGTTTAATCCAACCTTATCCCGTAAGTTAAGTAAAACTTTGGCACTGGGCTTGGGGTTGAATGCACAGTCGGTTAATTTGGAGATGCAGCAAAAGGTGAATCAAGCGGCTTTAACCAGTGGCGCAGTGACGGCCGATGGTAATGCCACCATTAAAGCCGATAGTTGGGGGTATGGCTATAATTTGGGAATGTTGTTTACCCCGAATGCGGATTTTAAAATGGGGATTGCTTATCGCTCTAATATCAAACATAGTGCCAGTGGCACGGTAAAGTATGATGTCCATGCCGCATTAAGTGGTGCATTAAAAGATGGCGACATCTCATCAGATGTGGTCATGCCGGCTTCGGCGATTATCAGTTTGTCACAAAAACTCAGTCAGCAGCTAACATTGTTAGGCGGGGTAACTTGGACAAAATGGTCGGATTATAAAGAGTTAGTCATTCAGTATGATTCGGGTCAGGCAGACGCCAATACGCGACAAGATTTTATGGATGTTTGGCGTTATTCGCTGGGCGCAATTTATCAACTTAACCCAAGTTGGAAATTTAGAACAGGGGTTGCGTTAGATCGAACGCCTGTACAAAATGCCACCAATCGTAGCCCGAGAACCCCCGATTCAGATCGCAATTGGCTATCGGTGGGTGTGGGTTATCAAATCAATACGTATATGAATGTGGATGTTGGTTATAGTCACCTATTTGCCGAAAAATCACCCGTGAACTATACCACGGATGATAAACAGTATTTAGTGGGGGATTATGATGCCAGTGTGGATATATTCAGTGCGCAACTGGTTTGGAAATATTAATGGATCACTAGGCTCTTATGCGGCATCCTTTTTGGTTTAAACGTCATTTCTTTCCGCTTTTTTGGGTACAGTTTTTAGGCGCTTTTAACGATAATTTATTTAAAAATGCGTTAGTGATGTTAATTACATTTCGACTGGCGGAGTCTCCAGAGCAGGCAGGTATTCTGATTACAATGGCGGCAGGGTTTTTTATCCTGCCGTTTTTTTTGTTTTCAGCTTTTGCAGGCCAGTTAGCAGATAAATTTGATAAAACTTTCTTGATACGCAAAATCAAATTAGCTGAAGTGTTGATCATGATTTTAGGGGCTTTGGCGCTGAATGCTCAGTCGGTGATGGCGTTACTGGGTGTTTTGTTCCTGATGGGGGTGCAATCGGCATTCTTTGGCCCGATTAAATATTCAATTTTACCGGAACAGTTGTCAGAAATGCACTTGCTAGAAGGCAATGGCTGGTTTAGTGCGTCAACGTTTGTGGCGATTTTATTGGGAACGATATTAGGCGGTTGGGGTATTTTAACCGAATCAGGGCAGCAGCTTATGGCTTGGGCATTGCTCTCGGTTGCGGTGCTGGGTGTGATCGCCAGTCGGTTTGTTCCTTCATCACAGTCAACAGATCCGAAAATCACCCTGCAATGGAATTTTATTACCAACACGATTCAAGAAATGCGATTGAGAAAACGTTTTCCTGAAGCCTTTTTTGCGGTGCTGGCGATATCATGGTTTTGGTTTTTGGGGGCGACCTATTTAAGTCAAATGCCCATCATGGTTTCCAATGTATTGGGCGGTGATGATCAAGTTGTTTTACTGTTTTTAAGCGGATTTTCGATTGGTATTGCCATCGGTGCTTGGTTGGCGCATCGATTTCAACCGCGTGTTAAAGCATTATTGGATGTGCTTTGGTTAGGCTGGTTATTAATTGGGATGTCGGTGATGATATTATTGGCGAATGTGATCATGACGGTTTGGGCACCGACTGTTGATGAGCCTTTGGCGATATTGGCATTTCTGCAACAGTGGCAGGCCTGGTTAATTTGGGGGGTGTTGGTGGCGATAGCAGCGGTCGGCGGTGCTTTTTGTGTGCCTTTATATACCTTGCTCCAAGTCCAAACAGCCGAGCACTTTCGCTCTAGAATGGTGGCGGTCAATAATATCACCAATGCGTTATTAATGGTTTTGTCGGCATTATTGGTGTTACTGCTATATGGGCTGGGAGCAGATGTGGTGGATCTGTTTTATGCGATTGCCTTATTGAATTTATTGGCAGCATTTTGGTACTTTCGGCTGGGAAGTGGTTTGATAAAGAATAGGAAAACAGTGAATGAAGTGGGTGATTAAAGCATTATTAAAAGTTTTTTTTAAAGTCAGGATTCAAGGCTTAGAGCATTATCATCATTTGGATCAATCCGGGGAGCCGATGTTGATTATTGCCAATCATACCTCTTTATTAGATGGGGTTTTGATTCGTGCTTTTCTACCGGGAGATACCGCTTTTATGATTGATGAGAGTCATACGCATAAGTGGTATGAAAAATTTCTATTGAGTTTTGTGCATCATTTTAAAGTGGAGTTTCACAACCCTTATGCCACCAAGCGGGTGATTAAAGCTTTAAAGTCAGGCCAACACTGCATGATTTTCCCGGAAGGGCGTATTACGACCACGGGTAGTTTAATGAAGGTGTATGAAGGCACAGGTATGGTTGCCCATCAGGCCAACGCTAAGATTTTACCCATTTGTATTCAGGGTGCTCACCAAAGTCAGTTTTCTTATCTCGATGGTGAACGGTTTGCTTATACCAAACGTCGTTGGTTTCCTGCTATTACCCTCCAAGTTTTACCGGCTCAATCTTTGGATATGCCAGGTGACCTAAAAGGCCGTCTAAAACATCAATTTTTTAAAAACCGCATTTTTACACTATTGCGAGATGCCACTTTTGAGAGTCAACAAACCCCTCAAAGTTTATTTAAAGCCTTATGTAATTCAGGCAAGTCGTTTAATGATAAACAAGTCTGTGTCGAAGATATCAATGGTGTGGGGGTTTCTCGTAAAAAATTGCGACTTGGTGCCATGATTCTAGGGCGAAAGCTGGCAGCCCTTTGTCACGGAGAACAGCGGGTAGGGGTGTTACTGCCCAATGTGAGCGGCTTACCGGTTGCCTTTTTTGGCTTGCAAGCCTTTGGTATTGTGCCTGCCATGCTGAATTTTACCGCAGGTTTAGGGCCAATGCGATCGGCCTGTGAAACGGCTGAGTTAAAAAGTATTATTACCTCAAGAAAGTTTGTTGAGGTCTATCAACTCGACGCGGTGGTTGAAGCCTTGTCAGATCAGGTGCAGTTTATTTATTTAGAAGACGTCCGTGCTCAAGTTGGTTTGCTGGATAAATTGCGAGCAATCCTAACGCCTGTTTCTTCTCTAAAGGGTTATGGTGTTGAAGAAAATGCGCCTGCGGTGGTTTTGTTTACCTCCGGCTCTGAAGGGGTTCCTAAAGGCGTGGTGTTATCTCATAGAAACCTCACCAGTAATGTCAATCAAATTTCAGCGATGTTGACCTTATTACCCGGCGAGCAGCTTTTTAATGCCCTACCCACCTTTCACAGTTTTGGATTAACGGCTGGGTTGTTATGGCCGATTTTAAAGGGTGGCAGAGTCTTTTTATATCCTTCCCCGCTGCATTATGGGGTGATTCCGGAGATGATTTATACCCTAAATGTGAAGTTGTTATTTGGTACCGATACCTTTTTTTCAGGCTATGCTAAAAAGGCAGACCCTTATGATTTTTACAGTGTGCGTTATATGGTGGCAGGTGCCGAGAAACTGCGTCCAGAAACGCGCCGACTGTATGCAGATCGTTTTCATACACCGATATTAGAAGGTTATGGGGTCACCGAAACCGCACCGGTATTGGCCGTTAATATGCCGTTGAGTTTTAAAAATGGCACGGTCGGACAATTAGTCCCCGGCGTGGAATATAAAATTCGACCGATTGAGGGCATTGAAGAAGGGGGCGCTTTGTGTGTTAAAGGTCCCAATGTGATGTTGGGCTATTTAATGCCCAATCAGCCGGGGGTACTACAAGCACCAGAGGATGGTTGGTACGACACGGGCGATGTGGTGTCTGTTGATCAACAAGGGTTTATTACCATTAAAGGCCGTGCAAAGCGGTTTGCCAAAATTGGCGGTGAAATGATTTCCTTAACGGCCGTGGAAAGTTATATTAATCAATATAGTCCGGAAGGGCATCATGTGGTGGTTTCGGTAGCGGATGAGCGTAAGGGTGAACAGTTAATCTTGGTAACCAATGATGATGGTTTGAGTCGTCAAACCGTGAAAGAAGCCGCTAAACGTGTACAAGTCTCGGAATTAATGGTGCCGAAAACCGTTATTTTGGTAGAAGAAATTCCGGTTTTAGGAACCGGAAAAACCAATTATCCGGCAGTTCAATCCATAGCAGACGGTCACTTTAAATCTTAATCGAGGTGCCGCCCTGTTGAGCAATGATTATTCGGTTTGTTGTGTCGGATAAATCGGCGCCAAGCGATTCTTTTCTGCGGCTTTGGGGGGTTGTGTGTCACTAAGCCGCTTCACTTCTTGACAGACTTCAGTTAATAATGAGGGTTCTAAAGGGGCTTGCCCATACAGATGGGCTTTAAGCGCGTCTAGTTGACGATTGAGGGCATTGCTGCTGAGGTTTGGGTGGTGATTTTTCCAGGTTAATAGCGCAACAAAGACACTTTTTGCATCTTTCTCCGCTAGGGTTTTGTCACACAAGTTGGCGATTTCGGGGGCTAAATTTGACCAGGCCTGGTCATTTTTTGTGCTTTTAACCGCTTCTACTGTTTGTTTTTTAAGTTGGCTTTGAAGTTTCACAATCCAAAATATAAATCCCATCACGGTGAGAAACCAGAGTCCCATTAGCGCGCCGACGGCAATTTGCCAGCCAAGAGTTTCAGAATGACGGGTGGTTTCTTTTGAAAAGGTTTCACGTGAATCATTATTGGGCGTTTGCGCGACTTGACCGGTTTCATCGGCTTTTGCGGGCAGAATCGTGAGGGTTTTGGCCGGTAAAGTGGCCGTTTCCAGTTGGTCGGTTGCGGTGTTCCACCAATGCAGTTCGATTTGTGGCAGGGTGAGGTGGCCTGCTTGAGTCGCTACGATGGCGATGTCAACGGTTTTTTGACTGTTAATACCTTGAGAGGTGATTTGGTTGTTGGATTGCTCAGGGTCAGGATAGAGATGAAAGCCGGACTGGTTGGACAATTGCCATACAGGGAGTTGTGAATGCAATAAGCCCTGAGCGCTTAATTTGAGCGTTCGACTGATGGCGTCGCCAACATGAATCGGCTGGTTGATTTGCCAATCTTCTGTCAGCTTGAGTGATTGAGCGGGTAGCCATGCCGCTTGTGGCGGATAATTCGCTGGTTTGGGTTTAACGGTTAAAATCAGCGGGTCGGTTTGTTCTTTAACTTGCTTTAATCGACCTTGATATTGAATGCGTCCATAAAAAGCCTGGGGCGGAATCACCACGTCGCCACTTTTCTGTGGATAAAATGCCCAAGTCCATTGATAGACATCATAGCGTTTCCCCTCAATTTGGGTTTGATAGTGAAACTGGTTTTGCAAGGGTTCGCTTAAAGCATCTTCAAAGACGGGTGGTCGTATATTGCCATCAATAAAGCGCCCTTGATGGTAAAACCGCAAGGTAAAAAGGACTTCTTGTTGAACATAGACCTGGGTGAGGTTTAGCGTGGATTCTAAAAAGCTACTGCCGCGTTTCTCGCCGGGCGCGTGCTGTGTATCAGATACGTTAATGATTAACGGTTGGCTTAGGATGCCATCCACTTCAAGCGGTGGAATCACCAGCTCGCCAATTTGCTTGGGGCTGATGTGGAGTATCCAACGTGACAAGGATTGATAGTTGCCATTAATGATTTGGATTTGATTGCTGCGTTGGTTGCCCAATAAATCGAACTGATCTTGCATTTGAGTAAAATCGGGCGAGCTTTGCGGTGAAAAATCGGTTTCTACGATGAGCGTAATAATATCACCCATTTGCACTTGTTGATGATCGGTGTGAACCGTGACTTGTTTAGCATATCCCACACAACTGATTAACAACAATAATATCAGCAATAAGCTAATGAGCGTGACTTTGGTTAGCCATTTTCGATGTTGGTTATGTTTGAGGTCTTGGGACATAGTGGTTACCAAATTTTTGTGTTTTCAGGAATCGGATCAGCTTGTTGCTGATATTGATATTCAAATTTGCGTTTTAAAAATAATCCGGGTTGGTGTGGAATTTGATTTAACCAGTTTTGCTGTGCGCGCTCAGATTCAGTCTGGGCTGGAGAAGCCTTGTTTTCGGTCATTTGTCGGGCTTGTTCGTCATCCGATTGGTTTTTTTGGTTATCCGGGGATTGAGTTGATAAAGCGTGTTCGGTTTCTGCATCGCCGGATTTTTGATTCGATTGGGTTGATTCAGCGGGATTGGATTGGCCGTTTTGTGAGTTTGATGCGGTTTCGTTTTTTCGGGGTTGTTGGGGTTGTTGAGTTGGTTGGGTCTGCTGCGGTTGATTCAGGTCATTGGGTGCGTTGTTGGGTTGGGTATTTTCGGTGTCAGCCTGAGACGACGACTCGGAGTTGTTCGATTCGTTGGTGTTTTTGGATTCCGGTGATGGCGGTGATTTTTGTTGCTGTTGTTTTAGCAATTGTTCAATGAGCTTGCGGTTTTGTTGGGCGGCTTGCCAGTCCGGGCGTAAATCTAAGGCTTTTTGGTAGGCATCCAATGCTTGTTGAAAATGTCCTAATTGGGCATGTGCATTGCCCAAATTAAATTGAGCTTCTGCGGATTCGTCGCGTTTAAATTGCTCGATAGCTTCAGCATACTTTTGCAATCGATAGTAGCTGGCACCCTTCCATAAGGGAGATTCAAATTGATTGGCTGCCGCTTCGTAATTTTTCTGTTGCCAGCTTTCATAGCCTTGCTGATCATTCGATTTCAACACATCCAATAATGAAACTGAATGAGCTTCCGGTTGCTTTTCAGCACTGTAGCCATTCACCGGATAGGCTTGGCCAATCAATAACAGCGGTAACAATGCGAGGCTGAAATGGCTAAACGCCCAACCCTTGCGAAAACTTAATGCCACCAATGGTAACAGTAACCAAATTAAATAAATTCCTTGGTCTAACCAACTGGAAAGGGTTTTATCTGTTTGTTGATCAGGGGGTGAAGTCGGTTGATTTTGGATAAAGGGTGCCGGTAACAGCTCGGAGGTGTCTAGTGGTTGTTGTGTCAATGGATGCAGCGCGATATTGGCATCTTCTGCAAGTCTTTGAAAGTCAGAAAAGGGGAGTTTGGCTAACACCAATTGGCCATTGTCTTGTTTAAGCAAACCAAAATTAGGCACCGGAATAGGCGCTCCTGACTCTGTCCCTAGGGTAACGACACTTAAAGAAAGCTTTTGCGTGGTTATAAATTGTTGAATCGGATTGATTTCAGTGGGTTCGACTGAATCGGTGATCCAAATAATATGACCTTGAGTGATATGCGCGCCTTCTAAGAGTTGTTGGGCTTGTTTTAAACCAGCCATCACATTGGCCCCCATACGGGGCATAATAATTGGGCTGAGACTGGGCGTTAGGTTGATCAGGGTTTGTGGGTCTTCTGAAATGGGGGTGATGGTGTGCGCTGAACCCGCATAAACCACCAGACCAAACTGTTGCTCAGGGTGTGATTTGAGGAGGTCGATGAGTTGAAATCTGGCTCGGCTTAAGCGGTTGGGTTTAATGTCGTCAGCCAGCATGGATAATGAAAGATCAAAGAGTATCACGCTGGCTTGGCGATTTTTTTCTGCCGGTACTTCAACCTTTTGCCAAGTGGGGCCACTGAGTGCGATTAACGTAATCACCCAAATAATTAACAACCCGATTAACGGCAGGGCGGTTTTTTGCTCGGTTTGTTGTGTCAATAACACAGGCTTAAACGGGGCTGCGATGAGTTGGTTCCAGCCGCCATCTTGAATTTTTTGGCGCCATAACCGCCAACCGATGAATGCGACGACAATCAATCCCCATAGCCAAATGGGTCTTAAAAAATGTAGGGTTTCTTCAGTCATAGTATTTTGGTCTGTAGAGTCGATAAAGCGCAATGAAAAAACTGATGAGTAATGCCGCTCCCAAAGGCCAGGGGTAAAGTTCGGTTCTGGGTCGATAGGGTGTGCGGTCTTGTTCAGTGGATTCTAATTGATTTATTTCATTATAGATGTCATTGAGTTGTTGAAGATTGGCTGCCGTATAAAACTGGCCGCCTGAGCGTTCTGCAATGGTTTTTAAAGTGTCGGTATCGACCGAGCGGCTTTGACCAAATAACAGTTGATCTAAGCCACGGCTTGCGACAACGCCCACCCCAATGGTATAGATTTTGACCCCCATACTTTTGGCTTGGCGCGCTGCATCGAGCGGCTGGACGGCACCTGCGGTATTGGAGCCATCCGTGAGTAAAATCAATACCGTATGATCTTGGTGGGTTTTAGATAGGTGCTGCAAAGTCACACCGATGGCATCGCCAATGGCCGTGTTATTGCCGGCCATGCCAATTTCTGTTTCATTTAATAGCGTTTGCACGGTCTTTAAGTCAAAGCTTAATGGGCTTTGTAAAAAGGCTTGGGTGCCAAACACCACCAAGCCCATACGATCGCCTTGGCGTTTTTCAATAAAGTCTTGTACGACTTTTTTAACGGCAGTGAGGCGATCGACAGCTTGTCCACCGATTTGCATATCGGTTTGTTCCATACTGCCAGACAGGTCAACCGCCAGCATTAGGTTTTTTCCGGTGGCCTTAAAAGGTTCAGCTTGCCAAAACCAAACCGGTCGCATGGCGGCCAACAATATGAGTAACCAAATGACGAATCCCAATACCGGCAGTGATGTTATTTGTTTGACGGCGGGTTGCATCAGACTAGCGCCACTGCTTTCAAACCGTCGGATAAGGTGAGGCGCCAATAGCGGCACTTGCTGCTGAGGCGCTGGTTGAAAGATGCGTCTAATCAACCAGGGCAGCGGCAAAAATGCCAGCATCCAAGGTGACAAAAAGCTGAGTTGTTGCCAAAAGTATGGGAGGGCTTCTAGCGTCATTTATGATGTCCTTTAATCCATTTGGCGGCATAATCCAAACAGGCTGAGATATCAGCATCATTTAGGGGAATTTTCGGTTGATAGTGTGCACAGACAAACTGTTGCATGGCTTCAGGTTGGTCAATATAAGCTGCGGTTTTCTGTAGAAAATCTACCCAGGCCTGGCCATTTAAAGCGGCGATTTGGTTCCGTCCATAGTGGGTAATGGCAACCTGCTTTAACAGTTTGTTGGTGGCTTGAATTTTTGCCCGGTCATTGGTGGTTTCCGATAAAGCTGCGTTGAGTAAATCCATGGCTTGGCCACGGTATTGATTTAAACGATGCTGTTTCCACAGATACCAGCTGATGCCGATGATTATGCCTCCCAAACCGACCACGAGACCAATTAGGGTTTGTGAAGGCGGCCACCAGCCGATGGCTTCGGGTATATAGATATCATTTAATTGTGACAGCAGTGTGTTGTTCATCGGTGCACAACCCCTTGCGCGATTAACCCTTGCAGAGGGTCTTGGTCGGTTGAAATATCCACTAAAGGGATATGAAGGGGTTGCAATTGTTGTTGTAATCCTTGCCATGCGTTTTGATAGGATAAGGCATAGGCTTGGCGTTGTTTTGGGTCACTGCTGTTAAGGTGGAGCAGGGTGTTTCCGTTGCTTAACGTCAAGACGCCTTGATCCGGCAAGTGTTTCTCAATCGGATCGCTGATATGAATTAGGGTGATATCGGTATGTTTTTTCAATTGTCTCAATTGCTGGATGAAATTAGGTGGCTGGTGAATAAAATCGCCGATTAAAATCAATCGGCTGCCAGGCCGAAGTCTCTTTTGGCACTGTGCTAACTGCGTTGTCCAGTGGGTGGATTGCGATTGGCCGGGACTATTGAGTTGCGATTGCAAATCAATGGCTTGTTGTAAAAAATACATCAGTGTTTTGAGCTGATGTTTGGGTTCTAACCATTGATGGGTTAGATGGTTAAACACTGCCCCGCCAAAACGATCTCCACTGTGTAAGCTGATCCAACCGAGTATTGCCATGAGATTGAGTGCTTGGTCGGCTTTAAAGCGGACATTTGAGCCAAAAAATAACGGGGGCGTTTGTTCGATAACACAGATCACAGGGGTTTCCAGTTCTTCGGCAAACACTTTGGTGTGTGGCTTCTGGGTGCGTGCACTGACCTTCCAGTCAATATGACGAATTTCATCACCCGGAGTGTATTCGCGCACTTCTAAAAACGCCATGCCTCTGCCTTTACGCACGGCTTGTTGGTAGCCGCCTTTACTGGCGATTAACTTTTGCTGGGGGCTTAAGCGATAGCGTTTCAGTTGAAATCGCCAAGCCAGTAAGTTTTCAAGTTGACTATACAGTTGCGGGCTTTCAGACATTAGATAACGGGTACCCGTGCAATTAATTCATCAATAATGGCATCAACGGTTTTACCCGTGGCTTCCGCCTCAAAACTCAGCAATAGTCGATGACGAAACACGTCGTGCACTACCGCTTGAACTTCTGCCGGGGTCACAAAGGTTTGGCCGTTTAGCCAGGCCAAAGCTCTGGCTGCCCGCGATAATGCAGTGGTTGCCCTAGGGCTGACACCATACTCAATCGCGCTGGCCAACTCAGGGTTGTATTTTTCAGCGTGACGGGTTGCCATAACCAATTCCACCAGATAGGTTTTGGTGTCTTCAGACATGTAAAGGTTCAAAATATCTTGGCGAATTTGAAACAATTCCTGCTGGGAAAGCATTTCAACAGCTAAAGAGTGTGTGGCTTTTGCCTCTGATTCCACCAATTCGAGAATCCGCTTTTCCGCTTCACTGTCTGGATAATCAATACGCAGGTGCATCATAAAACGATCCAGTTGCGCTTCAGGGAGTGGGTAGGTGCCTTCTTGCTCAATGGGGTTTTGGGTGGCCATCACCATAAACAGTTTGGCCATCGACAAGGTTTTTTGGCCGACAGTGACTTGATGTTCTGCCATGGCTTCAAGCAGAGCAGACTGCACTTTGGCGGGTGCGCGATTAATTTCATCTGCCAAAATCAAATTGTGAAAAATCGGCCCTTTTTGCAAGCTAAATTCCCCGGTTTTTTGGTGAAAAATATCGGTACCGGTAATATCTGAAGGCAGTAAGTCAGGGGTAAATTGAATGCGGTGATAGTCTCCTTCAATCAGCCCTGCCAAGGTTTTAATCGCCTTGGTTTTGGCCAGGCCTGGGGGGCCTTCAACCAAAATATGCCCCTCAGCGAGTAGCGCTATGAGCATGCGTTGTGTTAAGTGTGATTGACCAATAATTTGCTGATCTAAGTGTGCCAGTAAGCTATGAACTTTATGGTGTAATTCTGAAAGTGATGACATCTTCGTTCCTGTTTCGATAGGGCAGTGTTGATAAATCAATTGCAACATTATAAGAGCTTTAAAACAATTCTCAATGGCGTCAGTGTTGAGAGTGTCACAACTTTATGAAAGATTGGGGTTAAACAGGTTTGTTGGCAATTATAACGGCTCTTAATGGGGCGCTATAACCTTCAATGGTTTTGTTGTTGTCGTGTGGATCGAGGAAGTCAGCTAAAGATTTCCAGTCCATCCATTCAGTGGTTCGCTGTTCATCCGTTGAAGTTTGGTCAACGTCGACACAACGCACATTTTTGTAGCCACATTTTTCAAGCCAGCGGGTTAATTCACGAACGGAAGGAATAAACCAAACATTATTCATTTGTGCATAACGATCTTTGGGCACTAATAATTGCCCTTGTTGTTCTGGGATGACTAATGTCTCCAAGATCAGTTCACCGCCTGGTTTTAAATAGCGTTTTAAGTCGATCAGATGATCAATGGGTGAGCGGCGGTGATATAGCACCCCCATCGAAAAAACGGTATCAAACATACCTGTCGGTTCGGTTTTGGGGAGTTGTTCGAGGGTAAAGGGTAAAAAATAGGCTGGTGTGTTTTTTCCAATAAAATGCTTAATGGTTAAAAATTGGGTCATAAATAATAAACTGGGATCGACACCGACAACTGCTTTGGCACCCGCCCCCAACATTCGCCACAAATGATAGCCGCTGCCACAGCCAATATCTAATACCTTTCTATCTGTTAGCGGGCTGAGATGCGGCAGGACGCGATCCCATTTCCAATCAGAGCGCCATTCGGTATCAATAACCGTCTGGTTGATTTGAAAAGGCCCTTTTCGCCATGGCATCAAGGCTTTTAAATAAGATTCTAAACGCACTTGATCTTGTTTAGAGAGGCTTGGTGTTTTCGCGTAAATAGCGGACTGATTAAGCTCAATTTCTGAGGCATTCGGGTATTGGGTGATGGCATTTAGGGCGGGAAGCCAACGTCCGATATTGCCGTTGCTATTGGAATCAAGTGCTGTCTGGGTTAAGACTTGCAGTTGTGGTTGCCAATGGCCGAGATGGAGGGCTTTGAGTTTTTCAAAGAAGTTTTCAAGGTGTTGATGATACTGTTTCACGTGGAACCTCTATTTGGCAAAGGGTGCTTTTATCGCCAGGAATGACATAAAGTTATAGGCTTGAAACCAGCTTCCGGCGGTTTCAAAACCTGCTTTGGCAAACCGTTCTAAGTGGGTGCTGGGCTGATCACTTTGTAAGACATTTTCTAAGGCAACACGCTTTTGGGCAATTTCCAATTCGGAATAGCCATTGGCGCGTTTAAATTGTAAATGTAGATGCTCAATGGCAGTTTGAAAGTCAGTAGAATCAAAGTGCACTTTTTCCGATAAAATTAGTATCCCTCCGGGGTTTAACCCTTCATAGATTCGATTTATGAGTGTTTGGCGCAGATTTGGCTCAATAAATTGTAAGGTAAAGTTTAATACAACTACCGATGCCTTTTCGATAGTCAGGTGGGTCATATCGCCACAAATCAACTCAACCGGCACCTCGGAATGAAAACTGTTTAAGTGCTCTTGGGCACGATCAATCATCGGCTGTGAGGTGTCAATGCCAATGATTTTACAATTTGAAAAAGCAAGGTGGCGACGCATGGTTAAGGTTGCTGCGCCCAAAGAACAGCCCAAATCATACAGCTGGCTATGAGGTTGGGCGTATTGGGCGGTCAGTTCGCCAATGCCGGTCAAAATGGTTTGGTAACCCGGCACGGATCGTTGAATCATATCCGGGAAAACGGTCACAACGGCGTCGTCAAATTGAAATGCGCCAACTGCTTCGTATGCTTGAGCGTAAAGGGTGTCTTTCATGGGTCTGTCTTTATGTTGGGTTTTTGATGGTGATGCAGTCTGGTTGTGCCGTCATCAGCTGTTAATAAGGCGTCTATTATAAGCAACCCAACCCTTAAAGATAAGCCTGTTTTTTCTCGGTGACTTTTTCAAGGTAATGACGCGCTTCTTGGTATTTAAGGTGACTGCGTAAATGACGATAAACCTGATCGGCATTGAGCGAATTGATTTTATCCACGGCTTGTTGGCGATCGGCATCAAATGCTTTCAAGACATTGCCACTGCCGGTGTTATAGGCAGCGATACAACAATATTCCTGTGATTTTGGGTGGGTGATTTTTGCTAAATATCGTGTGAAAAGCAGGTGCAGATAAACCGCCCCCATTTCGATGTTGTTGTCCGCTTGAAGCAGATAGTTTTTGGTCGGTGTACCGTCTTTCTTGTATAAAAAACGATAGGCATCTCGTCCTGCGGATTGGGGAACAATTTGCATCAGTCCATAAGCCGGGATATGACTCAT
Source organism: Piscirickettsiaceae bacterium CG07_land_8_20_14_0_80_44_28 (assembly GCA_002779995.1). Classification (GTDB taxonomy): domain Bacteria; phylum Pseudomonadota; class Gammaproteobacteria; order Thiomicrospirales; family Thiomicrospiraceae; genus Hydrogenovibrio. Next base: position 34,862 of record PEWX01000115.1, on the reverse strand, counting down.
TGCATAGGGATTGAAGGCACTTTCGGTTTCAATAATGGCATACACTAAGGCGGGTTCTAATTGAAATCGTTGACTGTGTCGCATGACTTGTGCCGCATAGTGGCGCTGTTGCGATTGGGTATGGTTTTTGACCATATTGAAGAGGACAAAATGACGGGTTTTTTGGTTGTAGCGATCAGATTGGTAGGCTGTTTTTATCAAAAAATCCGCATAGCGATTGGCACGCCATTCGGTAGCAATAGGTTTGTTATCTTGATCCAGCACTAGCTCATATAAAAAAGGCTGTTGCCCGGTGGCGATGCGTTTATCTGATAGCAAATCGACTTTTGAAGGGTTTTCCGGCGTGAGCAGGGTACTGATAATCGCGGCTTTTAATGTTTGTTTAGACGCCTGGTCGATTAGGGTTTCAACGCGTATTTGTCCGCTCTTAAAATTGACCAAGGCGCGGCTTTGATAATGATCGGTATATTTCACATATTCTTTGGGCGAGGCGACTTTTTTATCCCCCCAGGTTTTGGTCAGCTCGGCAACAAGTGACTTAATTTGACGTTTAACCAGTTGGTCGATTTGGGCGTTACCGGTAATGGGAATGTGTGCAGTGACGGCGCTAGGTAAATCGCCGTTAGAGAGTTGTTGGGCAGACTTTAAACTTTGACGGATCTGGCTGGGTTGGCATCCGGTGATGCCGCTTAAAGCGCTCAAGCCGATTAGTGTTAAAAAGTTTCGACGTTTCATAGGCCTCCCATTCTTAGGGTTAATCGAGTTGCCCTTATGTTTTTATGCTGTTAATAACGGCTCGGTAATTGCGCCACTTCGGAAAGTCGCCAGGCCTGGTCATTTTTAGAGGCTTCCAGGGTCTCTTCAATCCGATCATCCAGTTGCCAAAAAAAATCAATGCCTGTTAGCGATTCAACTTCATCAATGGTGGTGACATAGTCTAACAAATTTCCATCTTCAGGCGCGGTTTGCGGCATAACAAAAGCCAAAGCAATTGGCGAGATTCCTTTGTCCGCCGGGCGAATAAAAATTTTATAAAAGGCCTTCGGAATTGCAATTTTAGCAGTGGTTAGCCATTTGGGTTTGGGATCAAAAATAGGCCCGGTCATTACCCAAAATTTGGGATACCATTTTGAAAAATAATCTGCACTGACCTCCTCAAGGCGTTGCCAAATTTTGGTATTAAACTCTGTCAGTTGCGGTGAAATATTGGTCATTAAAAAGGTTTGTTGTTGCGCTTTATAACCATAGCGGCTGGCAATGACGTAATTGGGGGCATTGTGACCACGACTGTAACCACTGCCTGTATAGTCTTGGTATCGAATGCGTTTTAGGGAACGCCAGTCGGTTTGAAAACGGGGGCGTTTGCCAAAAGGTTTTTGGCTTTGAGTGACTTGATAAGTCACCCAAAGCGGATTGGCCAGTTTTTCGGAATAGGCGAGCATAAAACCTTGATTGCGCAGAATATGGGTTAAATTGTCTAAGTTCTGTTGGGTTTTGGGCACGCCCATATACACCATACTGGGTCTGGCAATTTCGGTTTCATAGCCATAAACCGCTCCCGCAATCAGTAGCAAAAAACCAGAAATCATCGGTAACCAGAAAAAACTGAGTTGCAATAATTTCGGTTGGGTGGCTAGTGCTTTAAAAAAGAGTCGCAGCGGTGTTTTGGGTAGGGGGTTTGGGCGCATAGGGTTAAAGCCTAAAGATCTCAAGTTGCGATTATTCATTTGAACCGTTTCGTTTTTCTGAGGCTTATTTTAACGTAATTTGAAAAGGCTTTTGCTAAAGCCTCTCAGCGGTTGTTTAAAACGCCATGCCGGGCTATTGGGGTGAAGAGTAGAAAAAAGTCAATAATTCTAATAAATTAAATTGATTAAGTTGTAATATCTTTTATAGAACTCTTCACATTTATTGCGATTTAATGCTTATGATAGTGGATTGAGAAATAATTGTGCTCTTGGCCAATTGGAAAAGCAAATGAATCAAAAAATTTTAAATTTGATTAATGACAGCGAAACGATTGTGTTTTATTGTGAATATTCACCCAAATGGCCAGTGTTATTTTTAACGGAGAATTTTAGTTATTTCGGCTATTCCCCTGATTTACTGTTGTCGCAAACATTAGCGTATCCTGACATTATTCACCCCCAAGACTTTATGATGCTTGAAGCACAAGTAGCAGAGCAAGCTGAGGTTGGCGCGCCCTTTTTATCTGAGCGGGTACGTTTGAGGAAAGCCGATCACACTTATGTTTGGGTGGATATTCGCATTACCTTTGAGCGCGGAGCGCTTGGGGAAGTGACGCATCTTTTGGGTAAAATTGTTGATGTGACTCGAACGGTTGAGGCAGAAGAAAAGCTACAATTGTTTGCGCAGGTCATCCATCAGACCGCTGATTTGATTAAAATCACCGATAAGGCCGGTCAGTTGATCTTTGTGAACCAAGCTTTATTAGATAAAACAGGTTATTCAGAAGCCGAATTGATTGGTAAAAACCCTGCTATCTTAAAGTCAGAATTGCGAGATCCTGAAATTATTGCGGAAATGTGGCAAACCATCTCATCCGGGAAAACTTACCGACAGAGATTGGTAAACCGTTGTAAAGATGGTTCAACTTATTGTGAAGAAATGACGATCAGTCCAATTTTTAACCGTGATGGAGAGATTGAATATTATGTGTCAACGGGTAAAGATGTGAGTGAACAGGTAAAAATGCAGCAGGCATTAAATGACTTGGCGATGAAAGACCCCTTGACCAACTTATGGAATCGTCGTTATATGACAGAGGCGATGGAAACGGAGTTAAAACGATTGAGTCGTGAAGGCGCCCCGCTCAGTGTGATGATGTTAGATGTAGATCGATTTAAAAGCATTAATGACCGATTTGGTCATGATGTGGGTGATGATTGTTTAATTGGTATTGCACGGTTATTGAGTGAAACCGTTAGAACGACCGATTTAATAGGACGCTGGGGTGGTGAGGAATTTTTATTGTTGGTCAGGGGTGGGGATGCAGCATCCATTGCGCAATTGGCAGATAAGTTAAGAAGGGCGGTTGAGGGGTATTCGTTTAACACCGTTGGCCGAGTCACTATGAGCATTGGCCTCACGGATTATGTGGGGAGTGAAGCTTTAGATGCACTGTTGAAGCGTGCTGATGAGGCCTTGTATTTAGCGAAAAACAACGGTCGAAACCGTGTTGAAGTGCTGTGAACTCGTTGAGATCTTTGCACAAACTGCCGTCACGAATAAAAATGGTTAACATTTTTCTTTTGCATCCCACTCATGCAAAGGGTTCTAGTCTTGGAAAAAGGCTAATACCTCGGATAAGTTTCCTTTGAATTGGCTGTTTTGATTGTTTTTTTGCTGTTGATAGTCATACATGGGGTCATAGTATTCTACTAGTAGCGTTTGGATCCAGGCAAGATGCATGCTGGTTTCGTGAGTTCTTTGCTGGTGATCACACGCCTGTTGAAACTGAGTCATCACCCGCTGATAACGTTCCCCGCCCAGGCGTTTGCGTATGCGAAAAATAGCAGCTTGCATAAAAGCTTGCCACTTGGCTATATTCGGGTAGAGCGCTTGAGTCGCAATCACATATTCCTGATGGGTAATTTGTAACCTTTTTTCCAAAGGCGTGTCTAATTCAATATATCGTCCTTTTTTTAACGCTCTGTAAAGGGGCATAGGGATATTGATCGAACCAATATTGGCTGACTCATCTTCGATAACCAGATGTTTGACACCTTGCTCAAGTTGGCGAATCACCGCCATTGCCAAGCGGTTTTCAAAATTGATTTGCGTTGGCTGGGGCGTTGGGTAGCCACCAAAAGTAGACCCCCTATGATGCGCCAATCCTTCTAAATCAATGGCATGATTCAGTTGTGAAATGACTAATGTCTTGCCCGATCCTGTGCGCCCTGAAATAATCGAGGACAAAATAGATGAGTCGGTTTGCACTTCTGGGTTCAGTTGTTCGGTTAAGTTTTCAAGTTGATTGAGCAAATAGCGTCGAAAAGCTTTATAGCCACCTTTTATGCGAGTAATGGCTATGCCTTGATCTTTTAGCCATTGTTGTGAAATTTTCGAACGCATTCCCCCTCGAAAACAATATAGCAAGGCATTTGGGTTGGCATCAATAAAATCTTGCCAGGCGCCGATCCTTTGTTCTCTTAACGCTGGCGTGAGCAATTGATGGCCTAAACTAACAGCATGATCATGACCTTGTTGCTTGTAACAAAGACCGACTTGTTGGCGTTCTTCATCATTCATTAATGGCAGGTTGGTTGCGGTTTCAAAAGCCCCTTGTTGGAATTCAATGGGCGCGCGCACATCAATTAAAGGCGTACGGTCAAGCACGATGGATTTAAAATCCTGGATTTGGGGCAAATCGTCATCAAATTCAGTGATCTGCATTAAATCACCTCAACGCAATGGCTTTGTGATGATTTTGGGTGAGTGGTGCCAATGGCCTGAAGGGTTAACCCTTGAGCCGTCGCTAAGGCTTGAAATTCAGGGATGGCATCATTGCGAACCACAGCCAGTAATCCCCCTGACGTTTGTGGATCGCATAAAATCATTTTTTGGGTGTTATCACGAAGGGGCGAGACTTTATGACCATAACTGGCAAAATTACGTTCACTGCCGCCGGGGGTACAACCTTGTGATAAATAGTCGAGCACATGCGGTAGCAGGGGCAGTTTGTCATATTGAATTTGGGCAGCAATCTCGCTCCCCTCGCATAATTCAATGAGATGTCCCAATAAACCAAATCCGGTAATATCGGTTAAGGCTGTGACGCCATCCAGTTTGGCTAGGTCATGGCCGATTTGATTAAGGGTGGTCATGGCATCAATGGCGGTGTTGAGGTGTTCCGGTTGCAATTTTTTTTGTTTTTGCGCGGTAGTGAGAATGCCGATGCCCAGTGGTTTGGTTAAAAATAACGTACCGTTAGGTTCAGCAGAGGCATTGCGTTTTAAAAATTGATTTTCTACCAAGCCGGTGACGGCGAGACCAAAGATGGGTTCCGGTGCATCAATCGAATGGCCGCCTGCTAAAGGAATGCCCGCAGCTTCACAGGTTGCCCGACCACCGTCAATCACCTGTTGGGCAATCTCGGCAGACAAGGTATCAATGGGCCAACCCAAAATGGCAATGGCCATTAATGGTTTGCCACCCATGGCGTAAATATCACTGATGGCATTGGTGGCAGCAATTTGTCCAAAAGTAAAAGGATCATCAACAATGGGCATGAAAAAGTCTGTGGTGCTTAATACGGATGTGCCATCGCCGAGATCATAAGCTGCCGCATCATCTTTGGTGCTGTTGCCCACCAAGAGCTTTGGGTGGGGCGTCAGCGTAAGTTGAGTTTTAAGGATGTCTTCCAGTAATTGTGGAGAAATTTTGCAACCACATCCGGCGCCATGGCTATATTCGGTTAATTTAATGGTTGAAGTCGGGGGCGAGTTAGCCGTCATGAAAAAATCCTGTTGAAATTCGGGTAGTCAATGCGTGTAATATTACCATAAGATTGGTTTTTCTCATTATCGCTAGAGGGGTTGTTATGGAAAACTATTATTTTCAACTGTTGTTAAGCGTGGTTTTACTGTTAGGTTATTTATTTTCCAAATGGACAATCAGCAAACTGTTGAAGCGCTTAGGCATTGCTAAAAAAGTGCCTGAAATTCGGGTCAAAAATGTCACTCGCTATTTTCATCTGGTGTTGTTTTTAACGCTGTTGGTGTTGGTGATGATGGTGTGGGGGGTGGATTATAGAGGCTTACTGGTGTTTGCCTCTTCCATCTTAGCCGTTATCGGTGTGGCATTGGTCGCTCAATGGTCTATTTTGAGTAATATTACGGCAGGGGTCATCGTGTTCTTCTCTTTTCCGGCACGCATTGGCGATACCATTGAAATCGTTGATGGCGCCACCAAAATGAAAGGCACAATTACCGAAATCAATTTATTTCAAGTGTTATTGGAAGATGACAAGGGACAAGCGGTTGCCTATCCAAATAATTTAATCCTGCAAAGACCGGTTATCAAGGTCGCGACGACTTCAGCTAATAAAAGTACCAAAGCTACTTTGCAAAAACGATTAGAAGCTCGCCCGGCTACGCCGAACGGATTAAAGTCTTAAATGGCATTAAATAATTTTTTGATTATATAAGAAAATGGTTAAGTGTTATATTAATCCAATTTTAATCACTGCCACTGTTGGTGCTAACCCCTTGTTTGGCCAGCATAGAATGGAGAGCGCATGGTCACTTACCCCAAATTTCAACAACTTAAGGCACACTTACAACAAGTGATTGTTGGTCAAGAAGATTTATTGGATCGAATGATTATTGCGCTGTTGACGGGCGGTCATCTCTTGCTTGAAGGACCACCAGGCCTGGCAAAAACCACAGCGGTGAAAACGCTGTCGGACAGTGTTAAGGCTAGTTTTCAGCGTATTCAGTTTACGCCGGATTTAATGCCGGGAGATGTGACGGGTTCCGATATTTTGGAAACCAATACGGGTCGGCTGACCTTTGTGAAAGGGCCTATTTTTCACGAAATCATTTTGGCCGATGAAATCAATCGCGCCCCCCCTAAAGTGCAATCGGCGTTGCTTGAAGCCATGGCGGAAAAACAAGTCACGGCGGGCGGGGTAACACGAACTTTGCCAGATTTATTTATTGTCATGGCGACCCAAAATCCCTTAGAGCAAAGCGGTACCTATCCGCTGCCTGAAGCTCAATTAGATCGTTTTATGTTACATGTGCAACTGGATTATCCGTCTGAAGACGAAGAGCTGATGATTTTAAGGCGGGATCGCGCACGGCATTTTGGTGAAGATGTCGCGGAGTTGAATGCCTTAATTACGCCAAAGGATGTTTTAGAAGCTCGACATCAAATTTCTGAACAATATGTTTCAGAAGCGGTCGAACACTATATTGTTGCCTTAACCGGCGCAACGCGGCGCTTGCAGCAATGGGATGAATCTTTAGCCGGCGTACTAGAAATTGGCGCCTCGCCTCGTGCCTCTTTGTCGCTATTGCATGCCGCCAGTGCCAAAGCTTGGTTAGTGGGTCGCGATTATGTAACCCCCGATGATGTCATTGCCCTTTTACCGGATGTACTACGCCATCGTATTCGAGTCAGTTTTTCAGGTCGTGCTAAACAGTGGACAGAAGAGGGGGTTATTAACAAGATTATGGAATTGGTTCCGGTTCCACTATCAGCAGACCATGCGTTTAATTCATTGGCGAGCAACTAGTTAATGAAGTGGTTAGGGCTGAGTCGTTGGGTTCAAAAAGGGTTGGCGGTGACAACGGCGTCAGCTTTTGTGGATCAGGTGTCCTCTCCTATTTTATCGGAAGCGGAAATTCATCGATTGGCAGATGAAATTGCCGATGTCGCCTCTCGCCCTATCGAGAATCCCAAAGCCAGTGAAGCCTTAAAGCAAGGCGAGCAAGCCAGTCGATATTTGGGTTCGGGCATGGAATATGAAGAAAGTCGACTTTATCAACCGGGGGATGAGGTCCGGCGGCTAAATTGGCGTTTAATGGCTCGTACGGGTCAAGCCTATACAAAACTATTTCAAGAAGAACGTCAAGAAGGTTGGGTGGTTATATTAGATCAACGTCCATCGATGCGGTTTGGCACTCAGTCACAATTAAAGGTAACGCAAGCAACTCGAGTGGCGGGGTTTTTTGCTTGGCAGGCAGAGCAGTCTAATCTGCCTTTTGCGGCCGTCGCTTTGGGTGAAACGGTTCGCAACTCTGCCATCTTGGAGGGCCGCTCAACTTACGCACGCTTTATGGATTTTGCAGCGGTTCCTTGCCCACCTTTAGCAATAGAGCAAGGCCCACAATTAGAAGATGAGTTATTAGATTGTCAACATCGACTCAAGGCGGGGGATCGTTTGCTGATCATTAGTGATTTTAAGGACTTAACCGAACGAGCTTTGCAGTTGTTAGCAGCTTTGCAAGCCAAGGTGATGGTAAAAGCCATCTTGATTTACGATCCAGTGGAAAAGCAGTTGCCAGCTATTTCGGGTATGAGCTTGCACGCTTTAAGTGGCGAGGGTCAACTTAAATCTTTAACATCGGAGCAACAGCAGGCTTATCACGCTTGGGCGGCAGACTACTTCGCTGAAAAACATCAGCAGTTGGTCAACTCGGGTGTTTGGGTGGTGAGTTTGGCGACGACCGAAACCTTAGCGCAATTAAATTATCGGCTGATGGCGGAGGCGGGGCATGTCTCATTCAGCTACGCCTAAAGTAGATGAAACACAATTAATGGATATTGAGTTGCCTTTGGCACCGGGTATCGATTGGCTGGGGATGGGTCAGAATGTGTTACTGATTCTGATCGTGGTGGTGATATTGACTGGGATCTATTGGGCAATGACTCACTATTGGTTAAGAATCAGGCTACAGCTTCAACTGCGTCATCAGCTTAGGCGCTTCACAAAATCAGCAACCTTAGTTGAACGTCAAAAAGTTCAAAATAAAGTCTATCAAACCTTTTTGTTAGCACAGCGCCATCAGTTGATTCCGATGGTGACGGCGGCTGAATTATCGCAACTCATTAACCAGGCCTGCTTTTCTAAAACGGGCGTTTCACGTGAAACCTTTAGCGCCTTATTGCAACAATTTGATCAGGTGTTATCAAAGCACCGCCCAAAACTGACATGGGTTTTAGCCACTGCATTTCAGAAGCTCCTTTGCCGTTTAAGTTTTCGCAAAGGGTGCAATGATGATTGATGTCTTAGGATTATTGGAATGGGTGAAACATTGGGATCAAGTGCATTTTTTGCACCCGGAATGGTTTGCCGGCTGGGGGGGATTAGCCTTGTTGGCGCTATGGCATCGGTTTCGTCCCGGTCAGACGGATTGGCAACAAGTGGCACAAGCACAGGCGATGGTGTTTCGCCATTCATTGATTGATCGAATGGCTTTTAGAACGCCACCCGTTAAAGCGATGCGGTGGCAGCAGCTTTTATTGCACTTATTACGTTGGTTATTATTGGGTTTGTTAATAACTGCCTTGGCGGAACCCGTTTATCAAGTGGAGCTGCCCCCGGAATCGCAAACAAAAACCGTTAGGGATATTGTTATGGTGGTTGAAACATCGGTGAGTATGGGGTTGGAAGACTATCAAGTCTCTGGCATTTCGGCAACGAGGTTAGATGCGATTAAATCCGTGTTGGATCAATTTATTTTGGGAATGCGTGGCAATCGATTTAGTTTGATCTTGTATGCGGAGTCGGCTTATACATTAATGCCGCTAACCTCAGACAATCACACAACAAGGTTAATGCTGAAACGCTTGAGACCCTATCTGGCGGGGAGAACGGACGAAGCAATAGGCGAGGCATTAGGCTTGGCATTAAAGCAAACAGAGCGAGCAACCGAGACCACTCAGAATCGGGTAGTGGTATTGATATCGGATGGAATGACGCGTGACAGTCGCATTCCGATATCGGAAGCCATTAATTATGCACAAGGACTCAATGTGCCGATTTATACCATTGGTGTGGGTGGGGAGCAGGCATCTGCTGATCAACGCGAATTTAGCGGCTTGCTTTATCAAACGCTGGAGGCATCGCCTTTAAAGACAATCGCGGAACAGACAGGTGGGCGTTACTATCGTATTGGCGGCAGAGAGGATTTGCAGGCCGTTCTCGCTCAAATAGATCAAACAGAAGGCGTTGAAGTGCCCGTCACCAGCGCTAAATTTCAATGGCGTTCACTTGTTAATGAATTATTAGTGCTCAGTTTTGGCGTGTTTATGCTGTATTTTGGCTGGATGCAATGGGTCGCGAAACGGCTACAACGGGAGGGCGTGTGATCGAGACCTTTTTAGCCTGGCAGTGGCGTGATAGTGATCTCCTTTGGCTGTTGTTGCTTCCGTTTGTTTGGGGCGTTTTGGCGTTTAGTTGGCGACGTCATCGCAATAACCTCTATGCACAAGATCATTTATTACCCTGGGTTAAGGTTCCCAATATGGATGCCAAAAAAGCGTTAAAAACCACCAGGCCTGGGCGTTTTTTCGGTAGGTTTGTGCAACCCAAAGGCTTGATAATGCTGGCTTGGATGGCTATGGTGATTGCGTTGGCGGGTCCAAGAACCCTAGTGCCTTCTCCCGAGCAAATCAGCCGTTCCGGTGTGGATATTTTGGTGGCAATGGATGCCTCTCGTTCAATGATGGCACAGGATGTCGCGCCGAATCGGTTTTTGCACGCGAAGGCTTTGATAGAGTCGTTGGTAAACCGTTTAGAAGCCAATGATCGAGTTGGGTTAATGGTCTATGCCGGCAGGCCGCATTTGGTCGCGCCTTTGAGTTATGACCGTGAATTATTCCAATATTATCTCAATTTGGTGCGACCCGGCATTTTGCCGACATTAGGCTCTCAGGCAGACGATGCGATTGCATTTGGTTTATCCCATTTACAACAGACGGCAGGGAAAACTCAAATATTATTGCTTTTTACTGATGGGGGTCAACCGTCGAATATTGCCAATAATCAATCATCGCCATTGAAAGTCAAAAAGGTGTTTCCGGGTCAGCTACGTGTGATTGGCGTTGGCCAACCACAACCGACTGTGATTCCAAGCCAGGCGCATCCGACAGGCGCTTTACATGTGAATGGTCGCAAGGTGATGACTCAGTTAGCGTCGGATTCGCTTGAAAAACTCGCAGAGCAATGGCAAGGCCGAACTTTGATAGCCGGTGAGTCGTTAGCTTTTTTGGAAGGGTTTTTAAAGGATATCAGTGCGCAAGCGCAAGCGAGATCTGAACAGTCTTCAAAGCCGATATGGAAGGATCATCATAAGCCCTTTATTGCGCTGGCATTTTTTGCGTTATTGTGGGCTTTTTATCCGCTGAATTTCTTGGGAAATAGACGAAATAAAAAGTCTCAACAGCCTTTATTGATGGGGGTAATGGGGGTTAGTTTCTTTTTCGTTATGGGGGGAAGTGATCCTGTTAGAGCACAATGGATGCAACAAACGTCGGTCAAGCAGGAACAACGTGCTTATGATGCTTTTCAATCACAGCGGTATGATGAGGCCGAGCAAACGTATCAGGATTTAAGCTATTTTAATGGCATATTGGGTGCGGGTGCATCGGCTTATCGCAAGCAGGATTATGAATCAGCTGTGGTGTATTTTCAACAGGCAGCCATGCAAGCTGAATCTGATCAAAAGCGTGCTTATGCTTTGTTTAATTTGGGAAATACTTTTTATAAAGCGGGATTGTTTGCACATGCAATTGAGTCTTATCAACAAGCATTATTGTATAAACCAAATTATGAAAAAGCCAAGCATAATCTAGACTTGGCACAAAAAGCACGACAACGCCAATCGGGTCAACAACAAAATCAACAACAGGGTGAAGGGCAAGGGCGTGGTAAAAACAGTCGTGATAATGAAGGGGCTTTTTATGGTGGACAAAAACCCGATCCCGGTGCGGGAGAAGGCGCCTCAGGAGATTCGCCTGAAGGCGAGATGGAGGGTAAAGAATTTGTGTTACCCGAAGCAGAAGACCCAACCGACTTCACCCTTAAATCACCGCAATCTTTTGCATTGAACAGCTCAGCGAATGCGATTTTGGATCAACAACAACGTAGAAAACGGATAGAGCAGTTTGACAAAAATATGCAAGCCATACAAGACAATCAATTGGCGTTGCTGAAGCATTTGTTTGAACGAGAAGAAGGGTTTCAAGCTCGACAAATGGAATCTCACCCTTTACCTGGTGTGCAACCATGGTAGCGAAGAGATGGCGGCGACTGACTTTACTGGTGGGGCTATTGCTGAGTGTCTCCGTTGTTTGGGCAGATGAGATACGTATGGCTCCCAACCAGGTGTTTATGGGTCAAGCAGTGACTTGGGTATTAGAAGGTCCCGGGATAGAGTCAGCTTTAGAAGAGGCTGACTTGACGGAATTAAAACAGTCCTTTTATATTGAGCGCATGTTTGGGGGAGGAGATCGGTTGCGGATTAAAATGGTTCCTTATCATCCCGGGCTAATAACCTTAAATCCCATTCGATTGGGGCCAAAGCACTATCAACCGCCAGTGATTGAGGTGACTGAAAACCCGGCGATAAAGGTGGTCTGGCAGGCACCAAAAACCGATGAAAGAGCCTATCAAAATCAAGTGGTCTATTGGCGGACACAAGTTTTGGCAGAAGATGCCGAATTTTCGATTAGCGTAGAGTTGCCTGAAAATGGTCAGGGAAACGTTCAATGGCTGGAAACAGCCAAAGAGGATGGCAGATCGGGTATTTTAGGCCATCAATGGCGTTACACCAGTGGGGTACAGTTAATCGAAACGGGTGAATTTTCAGTGTCCTCACCCAGGTTTTGGGTGAGGAACGCCACGCAACAGCAATGGTTGTTTGTGGCACCGCCAATCAATATTCGAGTGCAACCTTTGCCAGGATTTGTACCCAGAAACCTCCCTGTCGGAAAGCTACAGTTAACGTCAGAATTTCCTAAGTATTGGGTTGAAAAAGGCGCATTACAGATCTGGCGGTGGCGATTGGATGGCACGGATTTACCCTTAAAAGATTTTCCAAATTTAATCGAGGGATTGCCGTCACAGCAAGGATTCGAGTGGTTGAGCGCATCAAAATGGCTGGTTAGCAATATTCAGCTTGATGGTCTGCATTCGAGTATGAAAATTGAACAACCTTTTCGAGTCAATCAATATGGTTGGGTAAGGTTCCCGCCTCTCAGGTTGAGCTATTTTGACGTGGAAACCGGTAAGTTGGTTGATCAGTTTGTCGATTCTCAAGGGGTTTTATCGGTACCGAGTTGGATGATTTGGCTGGCAAAAGCACTTTGGATACTCCTGATGGCAATGGGCTTGATGGTGGTTTTGCAGCTGCTTCGGGCAGTATATTTAAAACGCCGTCTGTTGCACGCCTTACGTCAGGCAAAACAGAGCGAAGAAATATGGAAGGCGATTCAAGTGTGGACAAATAATAGCCAGGCCTGGCTATTATTGAATGCCCCTGGCTTAGATGGCGGTGAAGGATCCTCACAAAGTTTAGGCCAGTGGTTGAATTGGTTTGAAAATCGCTATGGTGCTATAGATCAAGCTGCGTTATTGGTTGCCGGCTTGAATGACTGTTTTTATGGTCGAACGTCGCTGCAAGTCAAACGGTTAGCATTGGATTGGGCAAAGTCCTTGCCCGATTTAGATTTGATCCCGCTTAAAATGATGGCTTTGAATCTTTTGAGCAGGTATTCGGTATATAGACGACTACAGCACTAATACGTAACGCTTTGATTATAAATCAATTCCATTGTTTCAGTATTTGCTAATATTTATTTAATAACCCCATCTAAACTGTCAATCTTAATTAATATTGAGATTCACAGAATAGTTTGTATAATATCGTTATTTCCACAAAGAGATAACGCTTATGCCTTTAATCGATCCCTTTAATCGAACCATCAATTATTTAAGAGTGTCTGTGACGGATCGCTGTAATTATCGGTGTGGTTATTGTATGCCTGAACAAGGCGTGCATCCCGAGGGACGTCATACGGAATATTTAGACTTTGATGAATTAGCACGGATTATTGAAGCTTTTGTGGCTTTGGGCGTGACTAAGGTGCGCATTACCGGTGGCGAACCCTTGGTCAGAAAAGGGTTAACCGATTTTGTCGGGTCAATTAGTCCACTGGACGGCTTGCAAGAAATTGCTTTGTCCACCAATGCACATCATTTAGCGAAGCATGCTGAGCCTCTAAAGCGGGTAGGCCTTCATAGAGTCAATATTTCGATTGATTCTTTGCAGCCTCATAAGTTTCATCAAATCACCCGAGGAGGCGATTTAGAAAAGGTTTTGCAAGGTGTCGATGCCGCATTAGCAGCTGGGTTAAATCCGGTCAAATTTAATATGGTGGTCATGCAAGGCACCAATGATGATGAAATTGAGGCGATGGTGGATTATGGTATTGAGAAAGGAGTTGAAGTGCGGTTTATTGAAACCATGCCAATCGGCCCCGCCGGCATGAGCATGATGGATCAACACTACCCAATGGAAAAAATTTTAGCGCGTATTCGGGCGCACTGTGGAACGAGCTTGATTCCATCAACCGGAAAGTCTCATGACGGGCCATCCAAAAACTTCCAGATTACAGCAACAGACGCCAAAATTGGGGTGATATCCGCTGTGTCTCAACATTTTTGTGAAAGTTGTAATCGGGTTAGATTAACGGCGAGAGGGGTATTGGCTTTGTGTTTGGGGCAAGAAGATTCGGTCGATTTACGCAAACCCTTACGTCAAGGCATTTCGGATGATGGCTTGCAACAGTTGATTGTTGAAGCCATGTTAAAAAAGCCGGAAAGACATTTTTTTAAAGAGAATGTTCACAATATTGAATTTCGTCAAATGGTGTCATTAGGCGGTTGAGTCAGGTAACTAAGGTATTTTGGAGATAAAGAAATGTTAGATATTTTTTATTTTGCAAGTTTTCGGGAAGCATTAGGTCAAAGCCAAGAACAATTGCCTTTGGCTTCTTATAAAACGGTTGCTTGTTTATTGGATGATTTATCAAAGCGTGGTGATGCTTGGCAGCTTGCATTAAGTGCTAACCCAAATTTGCAAATTGCTGTAAACCAGACCATTGCTGACCGTTCAACACGATTGAATGCGGGCGATGAAATTGCGTTTTTCCCGCCGGTAACAGGGGGCTGACAAATGACGGATTTTCCGTTTATCAAAGTGCAAACGGCTGATTTTGATTTGACGACAGAAGTGAAAGCCTTGCGTGAAGGCCACAAAGATATTGGCGCGGTGGTGGCATTTGTCGGTACGGTGCGTGATATTAATGAGGGTGAAGATATTTGTGCTTTAGAATTAGAGCATTATCCGGGAATGACCGAAAAGGCCTTAGAGTCAATTCGTTTGCAAGCGCATCAGCGCTGGCCGCTGCAAAGTAGTCTGGTTATTCACCGCATCGGCAAAATGCAGCCCTGCGACCAAATTGTCCTGGTTGCGGTGGCATCACGCCATCGCGAAGCCGCTTTTGAAGCCGCAAATTTTATTATGGATTACTTAAAAACCAATGCGCCTTTTTGGAAAAAAGAAACCTTGCCGGATGGTGCTGAAAAGTGGGTTGATGCGCGGGTATCGGATAAGGAAGCCGAAGCAAAGTGGTTGTCAAAAACAGGTTAAATAACATCCTCCCTTTAAAAAATGAGACTTTTGAACAAGATGGCTATACGAATAAAAATGGTTAAAATTTTTCTTTCGCATCCCTCTCATGCAAAGGTTTCAAAAATATGAGAACGTTTAGAGAATTTTTATGAAGTCATTTGATGAGGCCTTATCTTTTTTATTAGCAAAAGCCACGGTTACCCCACATACAGAAAGCGTTGTCTGCGCCCAAGCCAGAGGAAGGGTGTTGGCTAACCCCGTCATCTCCTCGGTCAATGTGCCGCCTTATGATAATAGTCAAATGGATGGCTATGCCATTGATGTGATGGATTTAACGCATGAAAAAGTGTTTGACGTCAGTCAACGCATTCCGGCAGGAAGCTTACCCACGCCATTAAAAATCGGCACCGTTGCGCGGATTTTTACCGGTGCCCCCATTCCTGAATCTGCCAATGCGGTTATTATGCAGGAGCAAACAGAAACCCTAGGCGATAAAGTGAAAATCGACGATAAAACGGCCAGGCCTGGTCAAAATATACGCCGTAAAGGAGAAGATATTGCCATAGGGGATGAGATATTAGCAAAAGGTCATCGTCTAAGAGCACAAGACTTAGGGTATATCAGTTCTATTGGGATTAAAGAAGTTGAAGTCTATCGTCCATTAAAAATTGCCATTTTTTCAACGGGCGATGAGCTTTTAGAGCCGGGACAGACCCCAGAGCCGGCAAAAATTTTTAATTCGAATCGTTATCTACTGTCGGGAGCTATTCCGCAGCTTGGCTTTGAGTTGATCGATATGGGGCGCGTAGAAGATGATTTTGACGCGACCTTGTCAGCGCTTAAAAAGGCAGAAAAACAGGCGGATGTTGTGATGACCACCGGCGGTGTTTCTGTGGGGGAAGAGGATCATGTCAAGTCAGCGGTTGAGGCTTTAGGGTCTTTAACCCTGTGGCAAGTGAAAATGAAACCTGGTAAGCCGCTTGCGTTTGGGAAAGTTGGTGAAACCCCATTTATTGGGTTGCCAGGCAATCCGGTTTCTGCTTTTTCGGCATTCTATTTATTTGCGCGGCCATTTCTGTTAAAAATGCAAGGAATGGCGAACTTCTGTTTGCAGCCTTATTGGTTAGCGGCAGACTTTAATTGGACAAAGCCAAGCTTTAGAAGAGAGTTTGTCCGTGTTAAACGGGTTAACGACTCAGATACTAAACAAACGCGATTGGCGTTATTTTCGCATCAAGGGTCAGGGGTTTTAACGTCAACGGTTTGGGCAGATGGCTTTGCGGTGATTCCTGAAGATACGGTTGTTAATCAAGGCGATCTGGTTGCCTTTTATCCATTTAATGACATGATTTAATGAGTAATGCTATGGAAATAAACAAACAACAAATATTGACCCATCTGGACGAAAAGGGTCAGGCGCGAATGGTCGATGTGAGTGAAAAATCTCATACTCATCGTGAAGCGAGAGCCATGGCCAGAATTTCAATGCAACCGGCCACTCTACAAATGATTCTGGATGGCAAACATAAAAAGGGAGATGTCTTGGCGACGGCTCGCATTGCCGGCATTATGGCGGCAAAACGGACGCCTGACTTAATTCCAATGTGTCACCCGCTGATGTTGACTTCTGTTAAGGTGGAGTTGCTGCCTAATTTTGAAAAAAACTATATTGAAATAATCGCAATTTGTAAGTTGGTCGGCCAGACGGGGGTGGAAATGGAAGCCTTGACCGCTGCTTCAACAGCAGCTTTGACACTCTATGATATGTGTAAGGCAGTTGATAAAGCGATGGTCATACATCATGTACAGTTATTGGAAAAGAAGGGCGGGAAAAGTGGGCATTGGCAAAGAGCCAATACCCTTGAGCAATGATTTTTTTTTGAGGGTTATTGAATGTTTGGGCTGTATTGAAGCGCTTCAGGCCCTTCATGATCGAGTAAAATTTCTAGACCCTTTTCTGGATAAAACCAATGATCAATGCCGTCAGATTGTTTTTCGATGCGTTGAGGATCACCAAAACGCATTTTTATCGCTCTTTCAGTTAATTGCTTTTTAGGAATTAAGGTGATTAATCGAATGGGTTTTTGCATGAGTGACAGTGCATCAGCTTTTAGGGGCGTCACTTCTCGGTTGCCCAACGCAGTGACAGTGGTTTTGGTTCCACGACTGTAAATTTGATTAAGCGCTTCTTCGTCAGCCGTAATGCCTAATGCAACGGTGCCTCGAATATTGCTGAAGGTCACATTGCCAAAAAAGATTTCGGCACTTTTTTGAGTCTCATCTTTTTGTGAAAAAACCTTAACTTCAATGTCATCGCCAAAAAACTGTTGTGCATCAAGCGCCGTATTTTTGTTTAATACTAACCCTAGAGCTTCTAACTGATTATCAGCGTTATATTGGCTTTTCCAAGGTAAGGCCGTTTCAGGAAGCTCCATACGACTTGGCGGCATAAACATCAGGATGACTGTTAATCCAACAGCGATAAATAAGGCAATCAAAAAGGGAGAAACACCTTTTTTGTTTGTCTGCTTAGAGGGGGATGCGTTTTGGTGTGTCATTAATTTGGGGTTCCCACGTTGTTTGAGTCTTCAGGGACTTCAGAATTGCTAGTCATATCTCTGGGGCAGAAACGTTCAATTTTAGAATCAATAATTCCTTTACCTGCGTCATAGACAGAAATACCGGTTTGTAAGAAGTTATATAAAACGGTAAAAAAGACCACGAGAGCACTAAAAAAGGTTCCAATTTTTTCAATAATGGAGGTAGATGAGTCGCTTTCAGAAAAATCATTCATCATCATGCCGCCACCAACAATATCTCCTAGGATGGCTGATATGCCAATAACAACAATCGCGATCAAATAAGAGATTAATAGGTTTCGACCTCTGCGCCAGGCGAGTGTCCAATGTGCGCTCACAAACCAACTGCCTTTTTCAGCGACGACTTTTTGATGAAAATAAAGATAGGCGATGACCATTGATGAAATAAGTGGCACTAAAATGAAGTAATAAGGGTTTCCGTGCCCCATTTCTAAAGATGCTTGTGAAATCGCTAAATGGGTTACGATGACATTAAAATTGAAAATATGATGAGGGTTTTTGGCAAGGTGTTTTTCTTGGTCAGTTACTTGATATTGCATAATGACTCTCTACGTAAGTTAGGGGAGTAGGTTTAAGGCGGTTTCAGTTTTTCAAGACTAAATTTTGCGCAATGATCAGGATTATACCTTAATTTTAGATCCCTTAAAGTTTGAGTGTGATTGCTCTCTAGCTTTTGAAACCCATTAAATAGTTTGTAAAAGCGTCTGCAGGCATGGGTTTGCCAAATTTAAAGCCTTGAAAAATTTGGCAACGATTTTTCTGAAAAAAATCAACATGAAATTGCTTTTCAATCCCTTCTGCGACAACCCTCAATTTAAGGCTTTTGGCCATGGCGAGGATCGTTTTGACGATAGCCTGACCTTCTTGTGTCTCCATGTTTAGGATAAAGGAACGGTCGATTTTAATGGTATCAATCGGGAAGCTATGTAAATAAGCTAATGAAGAATAACCCGTTCCAAAGTCGTCGATGGAAATGGAGACACCCAGTTTCTTTAGATTATTGAGAATACGTATGTTTTTATCTGCTCGGCTCATCGCTAGGCTTTCAGTGATTTCTAGGTCTAAGTATTTTGCATCTAAAGTAGAATCTAACAGTAAGGTGCCAATGTCTTCTGAAAGTGTCGGATTTGAAAATTGACGGCTAGATAGATTGACCCCGATGACCAAGTCTGAAAAACCCATTTCATGCCATTTTTCAGTTTGTTTGATGGCTTGCTCAAGCACATATTGCCCAATTTCAATGATCAACCCATTACTTTCTGCAATGGGTATAAATTTATAAGGCAGGATCATTCCATGTACAGGGTGTCGCCATCTAACAAGCGCTTCGGCGCCAGTCGGTATCAGCGTTTGCGCATCTACTTGAGGCTGAAAAAAGACTTCGATTTCATGCTGGGAAAGCGCTTTGCGTAGGTCATTTTCCAATAAAACTTGTGCTTTTGATTCCGCATTCATGGAAGTTTGATAGAACATGAATTGGTTGCCCCCTGCACGCTTGGCTTCATTACGTGCAATATTGGCATGTGCAATCAGTTCACTTGCACTGTTACCATCTTGACCCAGTATGCTGACACCCATTGAAAAAGTAATGAATATTTCTTGATCTTGCATCATGATAACTTTGGAAACATCATAGAAAATGCGGCTTAACGATAAGTTTAGTTCTTGAGTCGATTCTGCATTTTTGATTAAGATGGCAAATTCATCACTACCCAACCGAGCAATAAAATCACTTTCGCGAGTGACGGCCTTTAAACGATTTGCGACGGTTCTGAGTAGTGCATCACCATTTTCTTGTCCTAAATGATCATTAACCTTCTTAAAGCGATCTATATCGAGAATGATCGTGGCACTGGTTTTATTTGGATCTATTTGTTTAGTAAACGCAGTTAGATGCTGGTTAAAATAGAAGCGGTTTGCCAAATCGGTTAGTTTGTCATGGGTTGATTGATAGTCAATTAAATCTTCGGCTCGATGGAGTCTGGAAATGTCTTGAACGGAACCGGTTATTTTTGATAATTTTCCTTGAGCATCAAAGGTGACTTCCCCTAAACAGTCAATATACGTGAGTTGATTATTGTGATTAAAAACTCGAAAACTGATTTGAAGGGTGGGGTGTTCAGGTGTGGTATCCTCTATTGCACCTAATACCAAAGGGAGATCTTTGGGGATGATGTTTCTAAAAAATTGATTGAGTGTAAGAGCCTCTTGATTGGGTACATCAAATAGTTCAAATGCCGATTCCGAGGCAATAATTCGATCAGAATGAGCATCCCACTCCCAATAGCCGAGTCTTGCAAGACGTTGAGCATAGGCCAATTGTGACTGGCTTATTCGTAAGCGGTCTTCTATATGACTCGCTTTAAGAGCATATTCAATTCGTCGCATCAACCATATCCAGTTGATGGGTTTGGCAATAAAATCTGTGGCACCACTTTGGTATGCCCGTTCCGCAGATTGGCGATTATCTTTTTCGGTAATGATAAAGATGGGGAGGACAGTAATTTTTTCGTGACGACGCATGGCTTCGGTAGTGGCATAGCCATCCATCTCAGGTAGAAACGCATCCATAATGACCAATGAAGGTGACTGTTGAATGAATAGTTTTAACGCTTCTTTTCCATTTTTGGCTTCCAATACAAGAAAATCGTTTTTGAGTAATATGTTTTTCAATGTGGCACGAGAATTTTCGTCACTTTCTGCAATAAGAATCGTAGTGGGTTGCTGAGTTTGTGGCGAGCTTTTTGAAAGAGGCATTTAAGTCCTACTTAAATTAATAAATGGATTCAAGAAAGAAAGTGTAATCCATTTTTTAGTGAAAAAAAATATTTGCCTAGCTTCCTATGTTCGATTTAGGCTTAATTGAGATGTCCTAAATTGGATTTCTTATTAAATTTTACTGTTAACCCAGGATACAAAGTCTTGAAGGTTTAGCGCCCCTGAGACGCGATCAACTTCTTGTCCTTTTTGAAAGATGGCTAACGTTGGAATAGATCGTATATTAAACTGAGTCGCTAATGACTGTTCCGTTTCAGTGTTTATTTTGATAAGCCGAGCCTTGGGTTCAAGCTGCTTGGCTGCTTGAGAAAAAGTGGGTGCAAACATCTTGCAAGGGCCGCACCAAGATGCCCAAAAATCAACAACAAGAGGTTGGTCGGTTTTATGTAAAGCTCGTATAAATTGTTCGCTGTTCATTTCAATGGGGTTGCCGGAAAATAAAGCTGATTTGCATTTTCCACAAGTGGGGGACTGTGTTAGCTTGTCACCTTCAATGCGGTTTAAACCGCCACAATGGGGGCACATCGTAATCATAATTTGGATTCCTCAATATTGACTTTTATTAGATGTTGGTTGCGATTGTTAATAATAACTATGGTCAGTTTTGAGTTATTCAAGCCAGTCAGGTTTGGGGCTTTGTCGTTTGCCGGCTTTTGAGCCTTCTTCGATGAAGCTGTGAAGTGTCTTGTCATGACAATGAATAATTTCTATGATGGCAGGGTTGTCAGATGTCAGTATGGCTTCAATACCATTTTGAATAGGATAGTATTTCATGTGTATTTCATCACGATATTCAAATAAGGCTGCAAATAATGGATCCCATGACCGAATAGCTCTCCCATTTTCAAAGCGTTTTTCCATTCCTTGAACATGTGCCTGTAGTATTGAAACTAGATCAGGGTTTTGAGTGGTTGTTTTGGCTTTAATTCCGTTTTTAATAAATACGGTTTCCCGAACAATCTCATGATGTTGTGCTAATAATTGTGAAAACAGGGCTTGATCTTTTTTGTGTTCTTCATCAGAGCCATGTCCATGGCGATAAAATCGAGGTTGTTCCATCTGTAAATTCTCTATGGCTTATTCAATTAAATATGATTTAGGATAAAAAAAGCGCAATGTCAATGCAAACATTACGCTTAGTCTTTTGAGGAGTGGATTCAAAAAGCTGAGGAGGCCAATTTGAACCCTTTTTGATTAATTTGAATTAAGTGAAAATGAAGGAATAACAACTTAAAATCAAAAAAAGAAAAATGAAAGACTAATTCCACTTAACTTTAGATTTAGTATATAAGCCTGTTAGTTAATCCTCAATGGGCTAAACTTGAAAGAGTGTTGAGAGCTCTGCCTAAGTATGAAGAAACCATGAAAACCTGGTAAAAACGGGCTTTCAATTTAGGGCGTCGCATTGGTTTGTCGGAAAAGTTAGATTTCAGCTTTCTGGGAGCTGAAGTAATTAGTCTGGGTTTGCAATTGAGCAGCATACTTTGACGGCTGTTGATTCTCGGCTTGTTGTTGGCTAGAATAGTTGCGTTCAACATTAGGGTTTTCGAGTGAAGCTTTTTCATTGACCGTCTGGAACTGTTTTAAATCACTGTAATTGAAATTATTTACTTTTGACTGATCTGATAGGGTGACCGTTGTATTTTGAGCTGAAGATGAACTAGATGTTGTTTTATCGGTTAATTTCGGCTCTTTTGAAAGAGGATCACTTAACCCATTCGCCTGTGTAAAGAGTGCTTGTGAAGCAGATGCAAGTGCTGGACCAATCGTATTCATAATCTGTTCCCCCAATAAATATTCAATTACTAGTATACGAGTTAGGTGTATAAAAGTCTAGTAATCTCAATTTGTTAGCACTTTAAAAATAAAAAGTCGCTAAATATGACCCTAGGGTCAATATCTATTGTCTGACAGCTTTTCATATAATGTTAACCATCTAAGAAAGTTTAAAAATTCTCATAACGAGGTGTGTCATGGCTGAACAAACAAATGAATTATCAATCGGTAAAGTTGTTTCTGTAGACGGCGAGGTTTATATTAAAGAGGCCTCTGGAGAAATTGTACCATTGATTGAGGGAATGAGTGTTTTCCCTGGTCAGATTATCCAAAGTGGATCAGACGGTTCTTTGTTGGTTGAGCTTTCTAATGGCCAAATATTTACATTAGGAAGAAATTCTCAAGCGGCCTTGAGTAATGAGTTGATAGATGGTGGCGATCCAGAAGAAAGCCAATCCACAAATGAATCTGTACAGGAAGCCATTAAAGCTGTATTGGCGGGTAACCTTGATGATTTAGATGAGACGGCTGCTGGTGAACAGGAGCCAACCAGTTCCAGTCTGCAATCTGCTAATGCAATTGATAATTCTGGTGCTCAAGGTGAATTGACGAGTGGGTTCGATACAACAACTTTTGAGGCTGGAGTTGACAATACAGAAGATAATTTTGGTCGCAGAGGCCAACAAGAAGGTTCTCCAGAGACAGCGAGTGCCAATGTTAACGACACCACCGACACCACCACCTTAACGCTGAACGACGTAGCGGTAGATGAAGGCGCAGGCACCGCCACGATCAGTGCAACGCTCGACCATGCACCGACCGATGAGCCATTAGTGATTGCGTTGGACAATGACGCGACCATTACCTTCGACGTAGGAGAAACCACAGCAACCTCAACGCCATTCTCAGTGCAAGGTGACGATGCCTATATCGATGGAGAAACCATCACGGTTAACGCCACAGTACAAAGTGGTGGAAGCGAGTTCGAAAACCTAGTCACAACAGACACAGCGACCGTAACGGTCAGTGACACCATCGACACCACCACCGTGAGCTTGAGCACCAGCGACGTCACCGAAGACAGCGGCGTGGTGACCTTCACAGCGACCCTAAGCAATCCAGGACAAACAGACGTCACCGTCAGCACCGACCAAGGTGACATCGTCATCGCAGCGGGACAAACCACCGGCACGCTAACAGTGGACGCCACCGATCCAGACGTCTATCTCGATGCCGGCACAGTCAGCGCCAGCGTCACCGGCGTTAGCGGCGGCAACTTCGAAGCGGTCGACTACAGTGCAGCAAGCGCAAGCGCAGCGGTCGCCGACACCATCGACACCACCACCGTGAGCCTAACGGGAGATACCTCTGTAACAGAAGGTGGGGTTGCCACCTACACAGTTACACTCGATAACGCACCGGTATCAGACATGACCGTTGATGTGACTTACAGTTATACTTCAGCCGAAACTGGAGACATCACAACTGGCACAACGCAAGTGGTCTTCGCCTTTGGCGAAACCACCCAAACGTTCACAGTAGCAGCAGTTGATGATGCACTAGTTGAAGGTGACGAAGTGTATGCGGTAAGTATCAGTAACCCTGTTGGTGGCGGCTTTGAAAATGTTGTCATCGATCCAACTGCATCAAGCGTTGAGACAACGATTACGGATGCTCCAATTGAAATTAATATTTCAGCAATAGATGCATCTGCAGTAGAACCATCAATCGGAAATGACGACGATCACGACGATGATGACGATCACGATGACGATCACGACGATCACGACGATCACGACGATCACGACGATCACGACGATCACGACGATCACGACGATCACGACGATCACGACGATGACCACGACGATGACGACGATCACGACGATCACGACGATCACGACGATGATCATGGAGAGGGTGAGAATAACCAGGTTGAAACAGATACGGTGTTATTTGAAATTAGCCGTAGTGCCGACAATGGTTCGACGAGTACCGTACAGTTCACTCTTGGATCTTCCGCAAGTTCAGCTATAGAGGCAGAAGATATCGCTTCTATTGTGATCACAGATTCATCAGGTTCGGTCACATTGAATACTGAAGCTGATATTAGTGACTTTGTGGCGTCGGGTAGATCGATTTCCTTATCTGGAACGGACACGGCAACAGTCGAAATTACGCCGGCTGCGGATAATTTGGTTGAGGGTATAGAGGCCTTTAGTGGTGTTCTTTCTAGTCCAAGCTCTGATGCGGTATTAGGAACGTCAACAGCGACTGCAGAATTTATTGATCCTGCGTCGGTTTTAGCAATGGATATTCTTCCAGTCATGAGCAGTGAAGAAGCATTAATCGATTACGAGATAGATGGTGGTCGCAATGCAAATCATCATGAGACATCAACTTATGAAGAAGCGCTTGCAGCACAAAATGGAAATAATCATCAAGCAGATAATTTAATCTTTAAAAATATCAATAAATCAGAAATAGATTTTGGTGATGACGACTCAGATAAAGTGGTTGTAGTAACAGGAAATACCAATAAAGCTGAGATTGATATGGGTGAAGGTGGAAACAATGTCCTGATCTTCACCAATCACGCACCGACAAATTGTGAGATTAAATTTGACAAAGATGGTAATAATGTCGTTGTTTTGCCAATCAGTAAGGATGATTACGATGAAGATGACTATGACATCAAAAATGCCGATGGTATCTATTTCCTAGGAAGCCACGATTCCATTGGAGATGTCTCAGCTGCAATGGTTTCTTCTGAAGCTGTAGAGGGGTATGAACTCGATATTTTTGGAGTCTTATCTGACACAGTGACAGTTAGTGGTTTACCGGAAGATACACAGCTTATGGTGAACGATGAAGCTCAAACAGCTGATGATAATGGCCATTATCAACTTACAATAACGGATGGTGAAATTGCAGATGATGTAAAAATCACTACAACTTCAGGACGAGAACTCTCTGAAGAAGAGTTAGGTAATATTCATGCAGAGGTTAGTGTCACTAACAGTGAAACTGGCGAAGTTGAAACCACAATTGTGGATGATAATTTCTTACAGGGTACAGATGATGCCGATATCTTTGCGATTGATAATGACTTTGCTGAAGATGACTCAATGAGTAATCAAACCTTTATTTCTGGCTTTGATGTGGATGAAGATGTTTTGGATATCAGCGATGTTATTAGTTCAGATGCCACAGAAGATACCTTGTCAAATTATCTCAATCTATCGTTGGTTGACGCCGATGGTGATGGGGATTCAGATGATACCCTGTTAACGGTAGATTCAAATGGTAATGATGTGGAAGGCGGCACGATTACTCAAATCTTTATTCAAGATAATGACTTAACGGATAACAATATTGATGACTTGAATATAGATTTCCAAGATCAATAATCAGCGCGGGTTGTTGCTAATCAGGTTGATAATGGTTGACGTCCTTAGCAATAACTCATAAAGTTATGGTGTTTAATTCAGAATGCATTGGTGATCAGATATGTCACAAACAGAAGCAATAAGCGAATTGTTGAAACAGCAACCCGATTTGTCTGATGTTCGTCAGATAAGTGAAGACGGATCCGTTTTAGTTTATAAAGTGAATCAGTGGCATGAGGGACAATATCGAAAACAATCGGTCAGAGTTGTGACGGATATTCACAATCATTATGTATTACAGCGTGAAAAGGATTTAATGCATTATTTAAATCAGTTTCAGGATGATTTTCCAAGATTCAATGAAATTCGCAAGCAAAGTGGTTGCTATCTTAAATTTTTTGATTATGTCGGCGATCAAACCTTAGCCAAAAGGGTAAAAAAGAACAAAGGGCTTCCAGCAGAAGAAGCCAGACATTTTTTAGCCAATATGATTTCTACCCTGACAACAGTGCATTCAGTTGGTTTCGTACACAGTCAAATCCGTCCTGAAAATGTGATTGTTGGTGATAATCGCTATTACTTAACAAACTGGAAGTCCGCAATGCCTTCTTTAGCCTCTTTCGAGACAGAGCTATTGGTTGGAGATCAATCCTACACCGCTCCAGAGAGATTAAATGGTGAAGTGATTGATGCCAGTGACATTTATCAATTGGGTTGTTGTTTATATTTTATGTTGACTGGAAAACATATTTACCGCCTTAAAAAATCGACCCACCTTTTTGATCAACTCTATGCACATGCAAATCACACACCCAGCAAACTCAATCGATTGCCTATCTTTTGGCGACAGCTTATTATTTGGATGACACAAAAAGCACCCGAAAAACGGCCAGGCCTGGCTGAATTAAATCAGTGGTTGAAAGACGAAACGGTTCCAAAAAAAGTCCGAAAGCAAAAAAATAAAGTTGTAAAAGATTTTCCTGATGACAGTTTAACGGCACTTGCAGATTGTCATTATTTATATGCCATCTTCAAAAAAGCCAGTTTATATGAAGCTTCCGGTGATTTAGAAACCGCATTCAACTTATATGAAAACGGCGCTTTTCAAGGTTATACGCGTTCTGAAAACAATTTGGGATTGATGTATGAGAAGGGTGTTGTTGTGCGTCAATCTTATATTAAAGCAATGAATTTATATCATCATGCTTTCGAAAAAGGCAATCCTTATGCTGCGTTTAATTTAGCACGATTGTTTGAAAAAGGTTTAGGGGTTCCGCAAAACGTTTCTCAAGCTTTTAAGTTATATCGCTTTGCTGCTATGCGAGGTCATCTCCCTGCGCAAAACAAACTCGGTGAGCTTTATCTAGCTGGAGTGGGGACTGTCAAAAACTATGCTAAAGCACGAGCCTGGTTTGGACTTGCTGCCAATGTAGGGTATGAAGTTGCACAACTGAATATTAAAAGACTCCTTTCCGCTTCGATTAAAAAAGAATTTAGTGCCTAATCAACCGAATTAAGCCCATTAACCCTCTAAGGTTTGTGTTTACTGATTTGTAAACATTGGGTAAATTGAATCAGCCAATGATGAAAAATCGGCATATCCTTCTTGGTTAGTGCCAATACGTCTCTCAGTGGATATTCTTCAAGCGGATAGCCTGCACTTCGACACGCCGTTTTCATTAAGAACATAACCTCTTTAGAATTAAACTGATTATTTGGCAAAAAGTAAGTGCATTTTGCTAAGAGAGCGGCTTTTAAAATAGGGATCCATAGACTATTTGGAACATTTTTTGGCGATAATATCGTTTTATCAGGTGTGTTGGCTGCTAACATTGAGATGAGCGATTTAAGTGAGGTTGCATTTAATAAATCTTCGGCGATATCTCTAGCATGAGGTGGCAGCGCTTGCATTAATTTTTGTTCATAATCATTTTCAATTAACTGCATAATCGCAAGTCTCCGTCTCTTGTTGTCATGACCAATTTCATTTTACCTATTTGTGATAATCAGTGATAATCTTTACAGTGAATTTTAAAGGAGAATCTTCATGTCCCATCCGTTAGCACAATATTTAGACGCCGTCGCCGACTTTCCAAAGCCCGGAATCTTGTTTCAAGACATTTCACCCTTGTTGAAAACGCACTTCGTGGAAACGATAGATGCCCTTTCAGCACTTTTTACTGAAGCAGAATGGAATTCCATAGATGATTGTGTCGGCATTGAATCTAGGGGGTTTATTTTTGCATCAGCCTTAGCTTACAAGCACAATAAGGGGTTTATCAAAGTGCGCAAACCTGGAAAATTGCCCAATATCCATGCAGCAGTGGAATATGGGCTTGAATATGGATCAGATAAACTAGAAATGCAAAAAGGAAACGGCAATCGCGTCGTCATTTTAGATGATTTAATTGCCACTGGCGGATCTATGGGTGCCGCCGCATCTTTGTGTGAAAAGGTTGGCTATGAAGTCGCTGGCATGGCGTGTTTGGTTGATTTAAAAGCCCTTAACCGTTTTCAATACAATCAAATGACGGTACGCTCAGTCATCCAATTTGAAGATTAATTGCGAAACAATCGATAGCAAAAGTGACCAGGCCTGGCCACTTTTCAGTCTAACCGGTAATGTCTATAAAAGTGCTTTCTTGGCGTTTTCGATTGCTTGTCTTACCTGATTAGGAGCTGTGCCGCCCAAATGATCTCTTGCTGCAACCGATCCTTCAAGGGTTAATACCTCAAAAACGTCTTCAGTAATATATGTATGGAACCCCTGCAAGGTAGTCAATGACATTTCAGATAAATCCAGTCCATTTTTTAACCCATAAGCGACAGCCAGACCCACGACTTCATGCGCATCTCGGAAGGCCAATCCTTTTTTAACCAAATAATCCGCCAAATCCGTGGCGGTTGCATAGCCGCGTTTAGCCGCTTCATAAGTGGCATCTCGATTAACGACAATGGCTGGAACCATATCTGCAAAAGCTCGCAGACAGCCTTTAACCGTATCAATGGTATCAAACAAAGGTTCTTTATCTTCTTGATTGTCTTTGTTGTAAGCTAATGGCTGTGATTTCATCAGGGTTAATAAACTGATTAAGTGACCATACACACGACCACTTTTGCCTCTGACCAATTCTGGGACATCCGGATTTTTCTTTTGCGGCATAATCGAAGAGCCGGTGCAAAAACGATCCGGTAGATCAATAAATTGAAATTGCGCGGAAGACCAAAGCACCAACTCCTCAGAAAAACGGGATAAGTGCATTAAAAAGGTTGCAGCAACTGCCGTGAATTCAATGGCAAAATCTCGATCTGAAACGCCATCCAAAGAATTTTGGGAAATGCGTTCAAAGCCAAGCAATTGTGCGGTGATTTCGCGCTGAATCGGATAAGTGGTTCCCGCTAAAGCAGCCGAACCCAATGGCGATGTATTAACACGCTTACGGCAATCTTCCAGCCTTTCAATATCACGCTGAATCATTTCAAACCAAGCCATCATGTGGTGGCCAAATGTAACCGGTTGTGCGGTTTGCAGATGAGTGAACCCGGGCATGATCGTCTCAGTTTCTTTTTCAGCCAATTGTAAAATGCCCCATTGCAACCGTTTCATCTCCGGTAAAATGACATCAATTTCATCCCTTAAATACAGCCGAATATCGGTCGCGACCTGGTCATTACGAGAACGACCCGTATGCAATTTTTTACCGGTTATGCCAATTAAATCCGTCAAACGCGCTTCAATATTCATGTGAATATCTTCTTGTTTAATAGACCATTGCATTTTGCCGGATTCAATTTCTGACGCAATCTGAGCCAATCCGGTTTGAATGGATTCCAGTTCCGCTTCATTGAGAATGCCGACCTTTTGAAGCATCTTCGCATGGGCAAGAGAGCCTTGAATATCTTGGCGATATAGGCGTTGGTCAAACTGAATCGATGCGGTAAAGGCTTCGACAAAAGCATCCGTGGCTTCACTGAAACGCGCACTGGAAAGTTTTTCTTGGTTATGTTGATTACTCATTACAATCACAAATCTCTTGGGTTATTTTTTTGGATAAATTTCCGATGGACAGGTTTGTTAAGGGGTTAAGTTTTGGCCGGGCATAACCTCTATGCGCAGCGGATTACCCATGTTTTTATAAGCTTGATTGAGTCGATTATGAATCAGCGCACTGAATAACTCAATATTGGAAATACCAATGATTTTGTCCCCGACTTCCTTGCCATTTCCGTCGATAAATATGACGGTGGGTGTCAAGTCTGCGCCGTATGACTCCGCCAACTGATGTTTGATGACCGGTTTTCCTGAAATGCCCTTTATCGGTTGGTGATCATCAATACTTAAATATCGCATAAACATAAAACGGCCTTCATAATCACCCCCTAGCGCCATTGGCGCGAGCACCTCATCACGTAGCTGATGGCAAAACGCGCACCATTGTGCGCCAACAGACAACAAAATGGGCAGGTTTTGCTGGCGCGCTTGTTTTGCCAATTGTTCTAAGTCCGTTAATTCTTTTAAATTGGATGTTGGATACGCATCCGAATTGGCTTTAGC
The DNA here is from genome assembly GCA_002779995.1 of Piscirickettsiaceae bacterium CG07_land_8_20_14_0_80_44_28. Lineage (GTDB taxonomy): Bacteria > Pseudomonadota > Gammaproteobacteria > Thiomicrospirales > Thiomicrospiraceae > Hydrogenovibrio. Next base: position 4,600 of record PEWX01000115.1, on the reverse strand, counting down.
AGGGTGATCGCAAGCGGTAAGTGCAAATACAGCAAGCCAAAAAATGCCTAAATAGCAACGCATGTAGCCTCCAAGCCAGAGATGGAATTAATCTGAAAAAACAAACGTTAAGCGTTTTAACAAACGAATAGGTTATTTTATCGAAAAAAGCGGGGGTTTTCAGTAAAATGGTGCCTCAAATAGAATTAATCGAAATGCGCGGAACGCAATAGGATTTCACAAAGCTTCATTAAGCACGTTAAAGTGAAGGCTTTATCCAAAGCGTTTCCCAAAAATGGAAGGATATATGAATAAAACACTTAGAATCGCAACGCGTAAGAGCCCCTTGGCAATGTGGCAGGCTGAATTTGTAAAAGCTGAATTAGAAAGGCTTCATCCTGGAATAAGTGTTGAATTATTGCCGATGTCTACCAAGGGGGATAAGATTTTGGATGTCCCGCTCGCAAAAATTGGTGGAAAAGGTCTTTTTACCAAAGAACTAGAAGATCGTATGATGGCTGGTGAAGCCGATATTGCGGTTCATTCCATGAAAGATGTTCCAATGGAATTACCGGAAGGCTTTGCATTGGGTGCAATTTTAGAACGTCATGCCCCGACTGATGCGTTTGTCTCTAACCACTATCAGCAGTTTTCAGATTTGCCAAAAGGAGCGATTTTGGGGACTTCCAGTTTAAGGCGCAAAGCCCAATTGATGGCTGAACGCCCTGATTTGGTTGTAAAAGACTTACGAGGTAATGTTGGCACCCGTTTAGGCAAGTTGGATGCGGGAGAATATGATGCGATTGTTTTAGCAACGTCCGGCTTAAAAAGACTAGAATTGGAAGAGCGTATCCGCCATGAATTATCCCCAGAAATTTGTCTGCCTGCTGTATCACAAGGCACTTTGGGTATTGAGTATTTTTCGAAAGACCAAGAGGTGTATGATCTAATAAAGGTGCTGAATCACTCTGATACCGAAATTCGTACCCGAGCGGAAAGAGCCATGAATCATCGCCTTGAAGGTGGGTGCCAAGTTCCGATTGGGGTTTATGCAGAGCTTAAAAACAACGGCATCTTCTTAAGGGGCTTGGTTGGTGCTTTAGATGGTTCAACGATTTTGCGTGCAGAAGCCACTGGTTCAATTGAATATCCTGAGAAACTGGGCATTCAGGTTGCGCAAGCATTACTGGAAAAAGGTGCCTGGAGTATCTTAAAAGAAGTTTATGACACGCCCTAATTCGCTAACACTACTGAATACCCGGCCCAGACATCAAGCGCAAGCATTAAACGCCTTATTACAACAGCACGGGTTTCAGGTTTTGAATTGTCCTGCATTGCGCATTGTGCCCCTGCCATTACCATCGTCAGCCATAAAGGATTGGGCGCAATTTGATAAAGTCTTTTTTATCAGTCAAAATTCAGTTCGCTATTTGATTGAGCAGTGGCAGTTGATAAAGGGGTGCAACCCCGTTTTTAATCACCCTCAAACTGGCTATGCAATTGGTCAAGCAACTTATAAAGCCATGCGATTACAGCAATGGCCTGTGCAACCGATGATGCCGGGTAAAGCTTTTATTACCGAGTCTTTATTAGAGCGCCCCGAATTACAAGACCTAAAATCACAAAAATGTTTGATTATAAAAGGCGAATCCGGGCGAGAAGACTTAGCAAACGGGTTACGTCAAGCGGGTGCCGGTGTCACAGAGTGGGATCTTTATCAACGTCAACCGATGCCACTGTGTGATGATGCCTGGGAGGTCTTTGAAAAAACCAGATATCCTGTGGTGTTAGCAACCAGTTTAGGCAGTATCGAAGCGCTTCAACAGGCGCTTTCAGACAAAAAAAATAGCCAGGCCTGGCTAATTTTACAGCCACTGATTGTGTTCAGTGACCGTATCAAAGCCCAGTTACAACACCAGGGCTGGCAAGGTTCCATTTATGTCGTAGCAGAGCAGAGCAATCAGGGTATTTTAAGCGCTATGCAGCAAATTCAACAGGAAGACAGTGCATGAAACCAGATGAACCCATTACCCCAAAAGCATCACAACGTGTTATAGAGGGCGACGTTGTCGAAGACCCTAAACGAGACGCCAAAGCGTCGGCATCTCCAAAATCATCAACCCCCAAAAAATCTAGCCAATGGCTTCCTCAAACCTTTATGCAAAAAATGGTCATGGTGTTCCTATTGGCTATGCTCGGCTTAGGCAGTTTTTGGGTGTGGCAATCCAATCAACAAGACTGGCAAATCGAGCGCATCAATCAACTTCAACAGCATCAAAAAGCGTTAAAAGAGGTGTCTGAATCGCTTCAGAAACGCCTTCAGGAACAAGCCAAGCGGATAGAACAACTGAGTGTTCCCGCACAAAAACCGGTTTTTAGCCAAGCCGATTTAGATCACATGAATGCAGAAATGCAGGCCTTTAAAAACCAAGTGACCTCCCGGGTAGATCAATTGTCTGAGTCATTATCAAGTTTGTCAGAAAAGCTAATGATATCTTCTGAAGCCACGCTAACATCAGTGATGCCGAGTGATGAGCAACAGCAAAAAGCACAACAACTTGTTGAGACAGCGACAACAAAACTCAAACAAGAGCTGTCTGAAATGAGATCAAAAGTGACGGAATTGTTTGATTTTCAGACCTCTCAACCAGTCCAAGTTACTCAAGCGCCGAATCCGATTCCGGCACTGAACGACAAACAACGCCAACAATGGATTGCCCAAATTAACACCCAATGGATCCTAGGCGCTGAAGTTGATGCCATAAAGCGCCAGCTTAAAGCGCTTGAGCAAGCAGTGGTCATCAGTGAATGGCCAGAAAAAAATATGCTTATCCGTCAAATCGGTGAAGATTTGGCACAGCTAAATCAGACTCAAACCAACCGAGTTAAATGGACTCAAGCAAAACAAGCGGTAAAAAAGCTCACCGCTGAAATACAAGCCTTGTCAACGTCGGATGCAGCTGTGCCTGCTGTGCAACGCCGTGAGACAATGCAAGATAATGAACCGTCAATGACAACCTGGCAGCAGTTATTGCATAAAATACAAGCCTTGTTTCGAATTCAAAAACGCGATTCAGCTGACGATCTCAGTCAAGTTCAACAGCTAATTCAACGTGATGTATTCATTCAAAGAGCCTTGTTGCATTTAGAGCGCATTAACTGGGCGCTGGAGATGAAGGCAAAGCCGCAATTAAGGGCGGCAAAACAGGATTTATCGGCATTTATGGATCAGTATTTCCCGGAAAATCAAATCATCCAAGATTTACTAACGCAAATTGATTCAGAAAGTCTGTCAAGCCGTCAGGCCTTGCACATTGCAGGAGAGTCGAATGTCAGCGCTGATTAAATGGTCGTTGGGGCTGATTTTAGCCACCGCTGTCACCTCGTTGGCATTAATGGATACCGGGCAAGTGTCAATGGTCTGGCACGATTGGGTCATTGAAACCAGCCTGACCTTTGCCATTGCCATGGTTTTAGCCGGATTTTTGGCCGTCTATGTTGTCATTCGCTTGTTAATCGGAATTTGGCATTTCCCGGCCTATTGGCGCAATCGGCGAGAATTAAAGCGGTTTAATCAAACAGAAACATCGCTCTCAAAAGGCATGATTGCACTAGAGTACGGTGATTGGCATCAAGCTGAAAAGCAATTGGCTAAAATGGCAAAAACATCCCATGCCGGACTCATTCATTATCTTAATGCAGCAAAAATGGCGCATAACCAAGGCGCAAATGATCGGCAAGCACGTTATTTAGAACAAGCTCGTCAAGCCTTTCCAGAGGAAAGTGTGACCATTGGGCTGGTCGAGTCTCGCTTGATTACCGAGACAGATCCAGAAATGGCTTTGGTTATTTTGGCAGAAATCCATCAACAATCGCCCAAAAACACCGTGATTCTCAATGAATATGCGCAATTGCTAGAAGCCCAGGCACACTGGGAATCGTTAGCACAGTTGTTACCTGAGTTAAGAAAAACCAAAGCACTGGATAAGTCTGCACTGTTATCGCTCGAATCTCGCTTGATTGCCGGCAAACTCTCGCATACTCAGGATTTGGCTAACCTAGAGTTGTTATGGCAACCTTTAACCCATGCCCAGAAGCTCAATCCGGTGATTTTAGCCGAGTATATTGAACAAAAAATTCATTTTTCGGACTGGCAAGGGTTATCCGAATGGATTGAAAAAAGTTTGTCAAAACAATGGGATGATCGTTTAGCCTATCAATATGGTCGAATAGATTTTGGCCCCGCTTTTACCCATTTAAAACACGCTGAGAAGTGGTTAAAGCAGCAACCTCATAACCCCGTATTGTTTTTAACCTTGGGGCGTTTGGCTTGTCGCGGACAACTTTGGGGACAGGCGCGGCATTATTTCACCGAAAGTTTACAATTACGTCCAGAGCTTGAAACCTTTCATGCGATGGCAAAATGTTATGAAGCTGAGGGGTTAGAATCTGAAGCCGCTTTAATCTATAAAGAAGCCATTTTGCAACTAGAAGACAAGTCTCCCTCTCGTTCAAAAGCCCCTTAAAACGACCAGGCCTTATATGTTGACGTGTTCTCTGAAATAAAGAGAATTTACTAAGGACGCTTAGTAAAGGGAAGTGAGATCTTGTGACCAGGCCA
>PEWX01000088.1 GCA_002779995.1 Piscirickettsiaceae bacterium CG07_land_8_20_14_0_80_44_28 | reverse complement strand
ATTTTGCATTTTTCAAAGGGTTCTCGTGCAAAGGTCTCGTTAATGCATTTTTCAGCATTTTTTAGTTAGTGATTACCTTTTCACACTGCTATTGGCTTGGGTTAAAAGCGAGTTAAGCGGTCGTATATTCGGCTCTTAAGTGTCGGGCTTAAGGCGCCCGACTAGCCATCATGTTATCCGCACCCTAGCACCTCTTCAGACTCACGGGCTTTTAAAGCCCTGACCCCAGTTTCAGGTCTTGCTAAGGTGGGATTAACCCGTTTTACCATGAGCTTTGGCTTTCAAGGTAAGCGTTTAAAGTGAAGTAGTTTTAATTGTGTTTGAACTACATCACTTGATATTCTTTGTCGTGTGCCATTAATGACCACATGATTCTGGCTGTTTTATTGGCTAAAGCCACCGCCGCAACTTGAGTACATTTGGCTTGCCGTAATTTTTTAGCCCAAGTCACTTGACTGTCATTGCCTTTAGTTCGAGCAATCGCGGTTAAAGCACCTTGTACCAAAAGCCGCCTTAAATAACTGTCTCCGCGCTTAGAGATGCCAAGCAGAATATTTTTACCACCTGTAGAATTCTGCCTTGGCACTAACCCGAGCCAAGCGGAAAACTGGCGACCATTTTTAAACTCTAGCGGATCGCCAACGGAAGCGGTAATGGCGGATGCGGTTAAAAATCCCACTCCAGGGAGTTTTTGCAGTTTTGAGGCCACGGGGTTTTGTTTGGCAAGCATTTCAATCTTGAGGCTTTGCTCATTGAGACGTTGATCCATCTGTTTTAAGTCTTGATAAAGCAAATAAAATTGTTCTCGACCTAAAGGTGATAAACCGTTTTCAGCATCTTCCAAGGTAAAGGGCAGTTCATTAATCAGGTTTTTAGCGCCTCCTTTTATCACTATACCGAATTCAGCCAATAACCCTCGAATCTGGTTAATGAGTGCCGTTTTCTGATGAACTAGGCGCTCACGAATGCGATGTAGCATTAGAACATCTTGTTGTTCAGTAGATTTAGGAGAAACATAACGCATGGTCGGTTGAGTCGCCGCTACTACAATCGCCGTGGCATCATTAAAGTCATTTTTATTCGACATCACAAACGGTTTTACAAAAGCTGGGTTAATGAGCTTTACTTTATAGCCAGCTTGTTGAATGGTTCTTGCCCAATAGTGGCTGGTACCACAAGCTTCAAGAGCAAAGGTGGTTATCTCAAGCGTTTGGATGAGTTCTTTAAATTTCGAACGATTCAATTGCTTACGCTGAATCGGTTTACCCTGTTGATTGGCAAAGACTAAATGAAAAGTATGTTTTGCAATATCAACACCAATAGTAGTAATATCATTAGTCATGGGCACGCTCCTTTTTGAGTTAATACATTAATCATACTGGCTCAATGCATAACGTAAAGCCGTTTTGTATGATCGGGCGTGTCCATACCATCAGACTCGATTGATTCTGCTGGTATGGCATTCCCACGCAGAGCGTGGGAACGAGGGTAGCGCGGAACCTGGGAACGCGGGTAGCTGCGCTTTAGGTCGAGCTTGATAGCCCAAAATGATCAGGTCTGGGCGTTTTGGGCGGGGTTTACATTATTCTTGGTCGGTAATTGGGTAGGGCAGCGGTTCTAAATGGGCTTCGACACCGGATTCGGTTTTGAGTTGGCCTTGGGCGGCTTCTAAGGGTTTTAAGGTGGTGACGGCTAAACAAATCGAGCCTTTCATTATGTCTTCTGCCGACAGAATGGTGGTGAATTTATAATTTCGGCCTGCCTCATCGGTTAATTTAAAGGGTTCACCGGGTTGCAGTGCAACCACTTTTTCAAAGCGAATCCGTAGCATTCTTTTGGTGACTTTGCCACGGTAGTGCATTTTGGCAATGGTTTCTTGTCCTGGAAAACAGCCTTTTTTGAAGTTGATGGCGTTGAGTTTGTCTAGGTTTAAAAATTGAGCAATAAATTCATTTGAGGTGGCTTGGTTGACTTGGGGTTGGCCGCTGACAATCTGAATGAGTTTCCAGTCTTGGTTATTGGTGTATTCACCATTGTTTTTCAGTTGTTTCCAAAGTAATTTGCTTTGTTCAATGGTGCCAAAAAACTGATAGCAGTGGTAAGGCCCCGGAATTTTGACGGCAAGAATGTCGGACAAGTCTTCTGATTGGAGCGGCTGCACTTCATAGATGTTTTTGATTTTGGTTGAAAGCAGGCGTTGCACATCTAAGTCGGCAAATTCCCCTGCATAGCCTATTTGAATCCATTCGTCCGACAGGTTTTCTAGGGTGACGTTTGAGCGCATTTTAAACATGCTGAGTCGTTTTAAAATGGTTTCTGTTAAAGAGCCATCAAAGTTGAGGTAAAAGTCATCCGCTTGTTTGAAAATCATTATGATTGCCAGCACTTTTCCTTGCGGTTCGCAATAACTCGTTAATTGCGCTTGGTGGTTGGTGACTTCGCTTAAATCGTTGCTGAGTTGTCCTTGTAAAAAATCAAAGGTGTCTTTTCCGCTCACCTTGATTATGGCTTGATGCGACAGGCTGGTAATCACGGGGCCATTTTTAATCATAAATCGTTCAATATCGGGTTGACCGAAGGTGGTGATTTCATCTTGATCGTTAAGTTGGGCGCCGGCATCGGTCAAAAAAGTTTTCCAATCTGCGTTCATGTTGCTTCCTTTCCATTTGATGTTGGTGTGTATTATACATTGAAGTTTGGGTCGATTGGTTTGTGGGGAACACTTTCAATTAAGGATTGATAAACTGGGGTTGAGGCTGTAATATCTCTCTCATAAGCGTTATTCATAAGGATTGCTCATGTCGAAATTATTGAAAGAGTTTTTAACATTTAGGTTAAAAAAAGAAGAGTTTGCCATTGCCATTGATCGGGTGCAGGAAATTCGCGGGTGGCAAACACCCAACCCGCTACCGAATGTGCCTTCCTTTGTTAAAGGGGTCATTGATATTCGTGGGTCAGTGGTGCCGATTATTGATTTAAGAGAGCGTTTTAAATTACCAACGGATTTCAGCGCGACAACGGTTGTGATTGTTGTGAATGTGATCACGCAAAACAGTGAACGAATAGTTGGCTTGGTGGTGGATGCGGTGTCTGATGTGCAACAGTTTGATTTGAATAATTTACAAGCACCACCCGATATTTCAAATACCATTGATAGCCAATATATCCAAGGTTTAACCACCATTTTTGATCAAAATCAAAAAGACGCACAGAATAATGAGTCGATGGACATTAGCGAAGCCAAAAGTAACAAAGGTAAGATGGTGATCGTGATTGATTTGGATAAATTGGCTTCAGAAGGGTTGATTGAACAGATTACTCAGGGTGAAGAAGATGGTTTACCCATGCGGAATGGTTAGGGTTTTGGTTTTAGGGAAAGCTTAGGCGGGACTAACCGGGTTGGCGAAGTTGGTTCTTGGCGCTGAGGGTGGTCTAGGTTGTAGTTGAGCCCACGGCTTTCTTTGCGGCTCAATGCGCTTTTGATAATCAATTCCGCTACTTGAGCTAGGTTACGCAGTTCTAGTAAATCGGCATTTAAGGTATGAGCGCGATAATATTCTTCAATTTCAATTTTTAACACTTCAATTCTTTTCAGCGCTCTGTTTAAACGTTTGTCTGTGCGGACAATACCGACATAATCCCACATAATACGACGCACTTCGTCCCAGTCGTGGCTAATCAGCACTTTTTCTTTGGGCGTGGTAACGTAGCGATCGTCCCAATCGCGTACCAACTCCGTTTCTAATATTTGGGTGGGTCGGTTAAATTGACGTTTAATTTCCTGATAGGCCAATTCGGCAAAAACCAGCCCTTCAACCAGTGAATTACTGGCGAGTCGATTGGCACCATGTAATCCGGTATAGGCGGTTTCTCCAATAGCAAAAAGTTGGGAGATATCAGTTTGTCCAACCTGATTGGTGGTGATACCGCCACAGGTGTAATGTGCTGCGGGTACAACCGGTATGGCTTGTTGGGTAATATCTATCCCCACCTTTAAACAGCGTGCATAAATCGTCGGGAAATGATGAATAATAAAATCTGTAGGTTTATGGGATATATCTAAAAAAACACAATCAATGCCGTGTTTTTTCATTTCTTGGTCAATGGCTCTTGCGACAATATCTCTGGGGGCAAGATCCGCTCTAGCGTCATAACGAGACATAAACGCTTCGCCGGAAGGCAACTTTAAAATGCCACCTTCACCTCTTACCGCTTCTGAGATTAAAAAAGAACGGTCTTGTGGGTGGTATAAACAGGTTGGGTGAAATTGGTTAAATTCTAAGTTGGTAACGGAACAGCCGGCTCGCCAAGCCATGGCAATGCCATCGCCCGTTGAGGTGTCAGGGTTACTGGTATAGAGATAGGCTTTGCTGGCACCGCCTGTGGCGAGTACGGTAAAACGGGAAATTAGCGTTTTCACTTGATTGGTGTGCTGATCTAAAACATAACTGCCCAAACAATGTTCCTTTGATTTAGATAAAATTAAATCAACGGTCATATGGTTGGGTAAAAGCGTGATATTTGGAGATGCCTGTACCAAGTCGAGTAATGTTTTGGTAACGGTTTTCCCTGTATGGTCGGCGGCGTGAATGACTCGGCGGTGGCTATGACCCCCTTCTTTGGTTAGGTGGTAGGCATCGCCTTGTGTTTGCTTGCTAAAAGCAACACCCATTTCAATGAGTTCATAAATGGCATCGGCTGCATTTTCAGCAACTTGTTTTACCGTGTCAGGGTCACAGAGCCCCGCCCCCGCATCCATGGTATCTTTAATATGGGATTCTGTAGAATCGAAGGGATCGAGAACAGCAGCAATGCCGCCTTGGGCATAAACTGAACTGCCCTCATTTAGCGATGCTTTGGCAATCACTGTGACGCGATAGTGGCGTGCTAATTTTAATGCAATGGATAATCCTGCGATGCCACTGCCAATGACTAAAATATCGGAGTTGTGCTGAAGGTGTTGTGTCAAAAGAGTTCCATTCGTCATTAAGATCAGTTGCGTGGACAGCTTGAAAATAAAAATAATGTTACCATAATCTTTGCCGTAAAGAATAAATAGGATTTCGCATGAATCAGAAAAGTCTGTCCAATCAATCCGCGCAGGATGACTTGGATTCAACCTCACTGCGCATTGCAACCGGATGGGTAGAATCGGTTGACAAAGATCGGGCATATGTGGTGACCCAAAGATCCAACGGTTGCCAGAGTTGCGATTCTCAGAAAAGTTGTGGTACTTCTGTACTGGCTCAATTGTTTTCCCCTGCAAATGGTTCGAAAATTGACGTCGAAAATACCTTAGATGTGAAGGCAGGAGATGAAGTTGAACTCTCAATGGATGAGTCACGGTTAATTCATCATTCTCTGATGGCCTATGGACTACCATTATTGGGGCTTTTTGTGGGCGCACTGAGTTTTCAGTGGCTGGGTAACGGCGAAGGAGATGCGGCTGCGGATGGGTATGCGCTGATAGGTTCGCTACTCGGGTTACTGTCAGGTTGGTGGATGACTCGTCGCTATTATCGGCCACAATTGCCTAGACTTCACAAAGTAATACACAGGATTAAAGATCAGAAAAAGGAGCAGGAATGAAGGTTAGACAGCAATTAAATGTTGGTGTTTTGGGGGTGTGTTTATTATTGGTGTTGGCGCTGTCTAATGTTTCAGCGCAATCGGCCACATTGCAACCCACGGTCACATTGCCTGATTTTTCACAACTTGCCGAAGAAAATAGCCCGGTGGTTGTCAATATCAGTACCTTAAAAAAAATAAAACAACCAACCATACCGCCTCAATTTAGAGGCATGCCTGAAGAAATGTTACGTTACTTTTTTGGCATTCCTAATGGCGATGGCCAATCTCCTCATGGTCAGATGCCTAGAGAACAAGTCAGTTCGCTCGGCTCTGGATTTATCATTTCTGAAGACGGCTATATTATCACCAACCATCATGTTGTCGCCGATGCAGATGATGTGATTGTGAAATTAAATAATCGTCGAGAATTAAAAGCAAAAGTGGTCGGTTCTGATGAGCGTTCTGATATTGCATTGTTAAAAATTGAAGCAGAAGACCTACCGGTTGCCAAAATCGGTTCATCTGAAACCTTAAAGGTAGGGCAGTGGGTCATGGCGATAGGCGAGCCTTTTGGTCTTGATTACACCGTAACACATGGTATTGTCAGTGCCTTAGGGCGCGCATTACCAGATGATACTTATGTGCCTTTTATCCAAACGGATGTGCCAATTAATCCGGGTAACTCCGGCGGGCCTTTGTTGAATATGAAGGGCGAGGTCGTTGGTGTGAATGCCCAAATCTATAGTCGTAGTGGCGGGTCTGTTGGCCTATCCTTTTCGATTCCGATCGATATTGCCATGGATGTTGCAGAGCAACTGAAAGAAAAAGGTCGTGTTGTACGTGGTTTCTTGGGTGTCGGGGTACAGGAAGTGTCTGGCGATTTAGCCAAGTCCTTTAACATGGAACGGCCGATGGGTGCCTTAGTCACCTCGACGGGGAAAAATTCGGCCGCAGCTGAAGCGGGGATTGAGCCAGGCGATATTATCGTTGAGTTTGATGGAAAAACCATTGATAGATCAGCGGATCTGCCCCCTGTAGTAGGTGCTTCGCCAGTGAATAAACCTTTAAAAGTAAAGGTGTTACGAAATGGTCACTATAAAGTATTGACGGTAAAATTGAAGTCACTGGATGAAACGCAATTGGCCATGGATGAGGCTGAAATGCAAAGCAAAACACTGGGTGTTGTGTTAGAAGAGGTTCCGTCTAAAACGCTTAGCAAACTTAATCTCCCTTTTGGCGTTGGGGTGGCTGAAGTTAAAAAAGACAGTGCAGCGCATAAAGCAGGCATTTTGCCGGGGGATATTTTGGTGACAGTCAATTTTAAACCTGCTAAATCAATCGCCGATTTATTGGACATTATTGAAGCAGCTCCGAAAGGGCGATCAATCCCTGTGCGGATTGTTCGAGGTAATCGTTCGGTCTTTTTGCCTTTGGTGCTTAACTAAGCCGTGAGATTTTGATCCAAATAGCGTAAAATACCGCGATTGCTATTTCCCGGTTTTTTGAATAAGGGGTGTCTTTAGGCACCCTTTTTTTGTAACTTTTGATGACTGTTATTTTTTAAATTGAGGCTTGAATGTCAAACCAGCTTGAACATATCCGTAACTTTTCTATTATTGCGCACATTGATCATGGTAAATCGACAATTGCAGATCGTTTTATTCATCTTTGTGGCGGTCTCACTGATCGAGAAATGGCCGAGCAAGTGCTTGATTCAATGGATATTGAAAAAGAACGTGGTATTACGATTAAAGCACAGAGCGTCACCTTAAATTATTTATCGGATGATGGTAAGACCTATCAACTTAATTTTATTGATACCCCAGGTCATGTCGATTTTTCTTATGAGGTGTCGCGTTCCTTAGCGGCTTGCGAAGGCGCATTGCTGGTTGTCGATGCGTCGCAAGGGGTTGAGGCGCAAACCGTTGCGAACTGTTATACCGCCATAGAACAGGGTTTAGAAGTTTTACCGGTGTTAAATAAAATTGATTTACCTGCGGCAGATCCTGAAAGAGTGGTGGATGAAATTGAAGAGATTATTGGCATAGAGGCGCATGATGCGGTTCATGCCAGTGCGAAATCAGGAATCGGCATTAAAGAAACCCTGGAAGAGATCGTGCGAAAAATTCCACCCCCACAAGGGGATTTAGAGGCACCTTTAAAGGCATTAATTATTGATTCATGGTTTGATAATTACTTAGGGGTTGTTTCGCTGGTTCGGGTTATTAATGGCAAAATTAGCAAAAAAATCAAGATGAAAATTTTATCAACCAAAGAAGAGTTTATGGTTGATGATGTCGGTATCTTTACCCCAAAAAGAACGCCGAAAGCGTTTTTATCTGCCGGTGAAGTCGGTTATGTGGTTGCGGGTATCAAGGATATTGATGGTGCGCCAGTGGGGGATACCATTACCGCTTCAGGTTTTGAAACAGATCCCTTGCCAGGGTTTAAGCCTGTTCAGCCTCGTGTTTTTGCCGGCTTGTTTCCCATTAGTTCTGAAAATTTTGAAGATCTACGAGAAGCGCTTCGTAAGCTACGGTTAAATGATGCGGCTTTGTATTTTGAACCCGAAAGTTCTGATGCGTTAGGGTTTGGATTTCGGTGTGGCTTTTTGGGTATGCTGCATATGGAAATCATCCAAGAACGCTTAGAGCGCGAGTATCATTTGGATTTAATTACCACTGCCCCAACGGTCATTTATCAAGTGCTCACCAAAAAAGGTGAGTTGATTGAAATTGATAACCCGTCCAGTTTGCCAGACCAAACCTATATTGAAGAAATTCGTGAACCGATTATTCAGGCTAATATTTTGGTGCCCAATGAGCATGTGGGAGCCGTGATGAAGCTGTGCTTGGAAAAACGAGGCTTTCAAAAAGATATGCAGTATTTGGGTAATCAGGTTTCTATGGTCTATGAATTGCCATTGAATGAGGTGGTTTTAGATTTCTTTGATCGTTTGAAATCGACTAGCCGGGGCTATGCTTCGATGGATTATGAGTTCCGACGCTTCCAGGCAGATGATTTAGTTAAGCTAGAGTTTTTGGTCAATGGGGAAGCTGTTGATGCACTGGCCATTATTGTTCATCGGGCAACTGCCGTTCAAAGAGGCAAGGTCTTGATTGAGAAATTACGTAAAATTATTCCTCGACAAATGTTCGATGTCGCCATTCAAGCCTCAATTGGTGCTAAAATTATCGGCCGCAGTAATGTGAAAGCGTTACGAAAAAATGTAACTGCAAAATGTTATGGGGGCGACGTCTCTCGTAAGAAAAAGCTACTTCAAAAACAAAAAGAAGGTAAAAAACGCATGAAATCAATTGGGAGTGTTGAATTGCCACAAGAAGCATTTTTAGCGGTACTCAGTACCTCAGATGAAGATTAAGAGACCTTTCTAATGACCTTTGAATTAATTTTAGTCATCATTACAGCGATTGCCGGGGTAATCGTCTATATTGACCGCAGTGTTTGGCGGCCGAAACGTGAACGGTCGGTGACCACAGAAAAAGAGCCGATATTTGTTGAATATGCGCGGTCATTGTTTCCGGTCTTTTTGATTGTTTTAGTCTTGCGTTCCTTTGTGATAGAACCCTTTCGGATTCCATCCGGATCTATGTATCCCACCTTAGAAATTGGTGATTTTATCGTCGTCAATAAATTTGCTTACGGCGTCAAACTGCCTGTTACGCAAACCAAGGTTTTGTCGATAGACTTGCCGGAAAGAGGGGATGTGGTCGTTTTTAAATATCCAAACGATCCGGATGTTGACTATATCAAACGGGTGGTTGGGTTGCCTGGCGATGAAATCGCTTATTTAGGTAAATTGCTCTATATCAATGGTAAAGCTGTTAAACAGGTTTACCAGGGGGTCTATCATGGTGAGGCATCCGGCAAAATGATGACTGGCGCATCTTTGATTGATGAGTTTTTTGCCAATTCAGATCAGCCCCATCAAATTTTAATTGATCAGGAAAAGTCCGGTCAGGATTTAATGACCGTGGTGGTGCCGGAGGGGCACTATTTTATGATGGGAGACAATCGTGATCACAGTAACGATAGCCGTTTTTGGGGATTTGTCCCTGAAAAAAACTTGAAAGGTAAGGCATTTGGTATCTGGATGAACTGGGATCAGGGGTTAAATTTTGGTCGCATTGGACAAGGGATCAACTAGGATGTCAGACATTGAGAAAAAGCTAAAGCTTCACCGTTTAGCAAAAGGGTTGGGATATCAATATCGAGATATTGAACACCTTAAGAAAGCACTGACACACAGAAGTATGGGCGCTAAAAATAATGAGCGATTAGAGTTTTTGGGCGATAGTTTGGTTAACTTTATTATTGCGGATGCGCTTTACCATCAATTTAAGAATATTTCTGAAGGGGATTTGAGTCGCATTCGTGCTTTTTTAGTGAAGGGAGAAACCCTTGCGAAAATCGGTAAGGAATATTTATTATCAGATTATCTCATGCTGGGGCCGGGCGAGTTAAAAAGTGGTGGCTATCGTCGTACCTCAATTATCGCAGATACCGTAGAGGCTATTATCGCATCGGTTTATGAAGATGGAGGCTTAGAGGCATGTCGGGCGTTAGTCATGAGGTTGTATCATGATCGATTGCAAAAGCTGGATCCAGCGATGATTGGTAAAGATCCTAAAACACGGTTACAAGAGGTGTTGCAGTCAAACCGACAAGACCTGCCGGAATATACGGTTATCAGTGTGAATGGGCCTGCTCATGCGCAGGAGTTTACGGTCAGTTGCTATGTGGAAACCTTAAATCGAAAGTTTGAAGCAGTTGCCACCAATCGACGTAAAGCAGAACAGCTTGCTGCTGAAGAGGCCTTGTCGGTTTTAGAGGGCAATCTATGAGTCAGGATACTCAATCCCAGTCTGAGATAAATTACCAAGCGGGTTTTATTGCGGTGATTGGTCGACCAAATGTTGGTAAATCAACCATTATGAATGGCCTCTTGGGGCAAAAGCTCAGTATTACTTCAGCAAAACCACAAACAACGCGTCATCGAATTCATGGTATTCATACCACCGATCAGGCTCAGATGGTTTTTGTAGATACCCCAGGTATGCATTTGGGGGCTTCTAAGTCCATTAATCGTTACATGAATCGTGCTGCAAACAGTGCCTTTGGCGATGTGGATGTGATTTTGTTTGTGGTTGAAGCGGGTCGGTGGTCTCAAGAAGATCAGGCTGTGGCTGATAAGTGCACAAAATCGGATATTCCGATTATTGTGCTGATTAATAAAATTGATAAATTTAAAAACAAAGAAACTTTATTCCCTTTCTTGCAAAAAGTCGGTGAAAAAGTGACGTTTGAAGCTTTGATTCCGATTTCGGCCTATACCAAATCGGGATTTGATGCGATTGTCTCTGAAATATTAAAGCATTTACCAAGGCAAGCTGCGATTTTCCCAGCGGATTATATCACCGATCGTTCTACCCGGTTTTTAGCAGCAGAAATTGTCCGTGAAAAACTCATGCGAACCTTGGGGGAAGAAGTGCCTTATGGTGCGACGGTTGAAATTGAGCAGTTAAAGTTTGATGAAGATGAAAATCGTTGGCATATTAACGCGCTTATTTTGGTTGAGCGCCCGGGTCAAAAGCAAATTGTGATTGGTAAAAGTGGTGAGCAAATAAAGCAAATGGGGATTCAGGCACGCAAAGACTTAATCCAGTTATTAGAGGGTCGAGTCCATTTGGAACTTTGGGTTAAAGTGAAAGAAAATTGGTCGGATGACGAGCGCGCTTTGGCCAGTCTGGGTTATACAGAAGATCACCGGTAATTTCATTTGGGTGAGCATATTGAACAACTGGCTTTTGTGTTACACCGACGCGCTTACCGAGAAACCAGTTTATTGGTGACGTTTTTTACCGAACGATATGGTAAACAAAATGCGATTATAAAAGGGGTGCGCAGCGCTTCAAAATCGTCACAGGCCAAACAGGCTTGGCTGCAACCTTTCCAAGGGCTACAACTGCGTTGGCGGGAAAAAGCCTCGGCGAATCACGACTTAATAACGCTTTATGACTTCGAGTCAGTGCCAACGCGTTTTCCCTTGATGGGGGAAAGCAATTTGTGTGGCTTGTATTTGAATGAATTGCTGTATCGCATCTTGTATCCTTCGATTGAAACCACTGAGCTATTTCAAGCCTACCAGCAAGCATTGTATGATTTAGCGGTTTCTCAGACTAGAAATGACCAGGCCTGGGCACTGCGAAAATTTGAATTCTCATTGTTAACTGACTTGGGGGTAGCGTTAGATTTGAAAGTTGATTATTATGGTCAACCCATTTCAACGAATAAACGCTATTTGTTTCATATAGAACTGGGGTTTTTCCCCGAACCCTTTAAGGACACACAAGAAGGTTTGGTGGTTTCAGGGCGGTGTTTACAACAGTTTGCAAACAGACACTATTGCGAATCTTGTTTAAAAGAGTGGAAAGCGTTATTGCGTTATTGCTTGTCGCCTTTTTTAGGAAAGTCGCCCATCCAAGCCAGAGCTTTGTTTCAACGTGAGATGTAAGCCGCTCTAACCTATTCATTTGATGGTTATTTTAATTTAATAAAATCTTTGCGGGACTCGCGTGGAGGTTTTTCAACAAAGGAAACAACATGAATCCAATTTTTTTGGGACTCAATATTGATCATGTTGCCACTGTGAGACAAGCACGTGGCACCCGCTATCCAGATCCGGTCAAAGCAGCATTGGATGCTGAAATGGCGGGTGCGGATAGTATTACCTTACATTTGCGTGAAGATCGTCGCCATATACAAGATGCAGACGTTTTTCACTTAACGGCATTAAGACAAACTAAGATTAATTTGGAAATGGCAGCCACAACTGAAATGTTGGAGATTGCATTAAAATGCCAGCCTGAAGATGTTTGTTTGGTTCCTGAAAAACGTCAAGAACTCACGACCGAAGGCGGTTTGGATGTTGCGTCTCAACAGCCTTGGCTGACAGAGTATTGTGCTAAATTGGCGGATATTGGCACGCGGGTTTCCTTGTTTATTGATGCCGATGAAACGCAAATCCGTGCCGCTGAGGCGGTGGGTGCCCCAGTGATTGAAATCCATACGGGTCATTATGCCGAATTATCGAAAGCCGACGAGATTGCGGCTGAACTGCAACGGATTCGCCAAGCTACCGATTTGGCAGTTTCGCTAGGATTAACCGTTAATGCAGGACACGGGTTGCATTACCATAATGTACAAGCCATTGCAGAAATTCAATCCATTGAGGAGCTTAATATTGGTCACGCCATTATTGCGAAAGCTATTTATTCTGGATTACCCCAGGCTGTTGCAGAAATGAAACGCTTAATGGTTGAAGCCCGTCGCCAGAGTTATTTAGGATAAATCGCATGGTGGTGGGGATTGGGACCGATTTGGTTGAAATAGCACGCATTGAAGTCCTCTATCAAAAACACCCGTCTGCATTTGCACGGCGGGTGTTGTCATCGCAAGAATTAGTCGACTTTTCAGGTCATGCCCAGCCCGTCCATTTTTTAGCGAAACGTTGGGCAGCGAAAGAGGCCATCTCTAAAGCTTTAGGAACCGGTTTTCGTCAAGGTGTCAGTTTTATGGATATGACGATTTCTCATTCTCCATTGGGTCAGCCACTGATTCAATTATCAGGGGAAACAGCTATAATTGCTCACAACCAAGGCATTCATCATTGGTCAATCAGCTTGAGTGATGAAAAGCATTATGCGTTAGCCTTTGTGATTGCTGAAAAGGGCGCATCGAATCCCCTCTAAAATTGTGCTAAGTGATTATCCCTTCTGAATTGCTTACACTTTTCAGTGTTATCCATTACAATAAATCCCCATGAACTTTTTTAATCTTAAAAACCACCAGGCCTGGCTGTTTTTGGGGCTTTTTTGTTGTTCGCTGCAAGGTTTTGCTGCGACTTCTGAAGCCAATACCACCAGTGCAGCAGCCTCGTTAGAACCCAGTCAATATCTGGGGCAAATCGCCATGTCTCTTATCTTTATTCTATTGATTATTTTTGCTGCAGCTTGGATGCTAAAGCGATTTGGTAAAGTCAATGGGGTTGCGGGGGAGCAAATGAAGATATTAGGCGTGATGACGCTGGGTCAAAGAGAAAGGGTGGTATTAATGTCAGTGGGTAAACAGCAACTTTTGATTGGGGTGACTGCCAGCCGAGTTTCATTGCTTTATGAGCTTGAGGAGCCTGTTGATATTGAATCCGAAAAACCTGTTAGGGGCGCTTTTGCAGCTAGGCTTGAAGAAGCAATGAGTCGCAAAAAAACCACGCCGGTTGAAGAGACGTCTATATGAAAAGGCTTCAAGCTTTTGTGAGTTTGGCATTGTTGTTATTGCCTTTGTGGGCATTGGCTCAACCAGGCGTTCCCGCCTTTACGGTTGAAACCGATGCGCAAGGCAATCAAGACTATACGTTAACCATTCAAATTTTATTATTGATGACGGGGCTGACGCTGTTGCCGGCGGCGTTAATTGCCATGACGTCATTCTTGCGGATTATTGTGGTCTTGGCCTTGTTGCGTCAGGCGCTGGGTACCATGCAGACCCCGTCTAGCCAAGTATTAATCGGTTTGGCTTTATTCTTAACGCTTTTTATTATGTCACCGGTTTTAGACAAAATTTACGATACAGCAGTGAGTCCTTATTTGGATGAACAATTACCTTTTAAAGAAGCTGTCGAGCTGGGGTCAATTCCAATTCATCAGTTTATGATTCAACAAACTCGTGCCGATGATTTAGGTATGTTTGCTGAAATGGCCGACATTCAGTTAACCGATCCTGAATCGGTACCGTTTAAAGTGCTCATTCCCGCCTATATGACCAGTGAATTAAAAACAGCTTTTCAAATTGGGTTTTTAATCTTTATTCCTTTTTTGATTATTGATTTGGTGGTAGCGACTTTGTTGATGTCGATGGGGATGATGATGTTGTCGCCGATGATTATTTCGTTACCTTTCAAAATTATGTTGTTTGTCTTAATTGATGGTTGGGCACTCATTATGGGAACTCTGGCGAATAGCTTTGTGGTTTCGGGAGGCAGTATCTGATGACACCTGAACTGGTCTTGAGTATTGGTCAAAAAATGCTTGAAGTGGTGATGATGCTGGCTGCACCCTTGTTGTTACCTGCCTTGGCGGTCGGGTTGTTGGTGGGGATGTTTCAAGCAGCCACTCAGATCAATGAGATGACGTTAAGTTTTATTCCAAAAGTCGCCATAGTGGGCTTGGCTTTGGTTCTTGGAGGCAACTGGATGCTGACGACATTGATTTCTTTTTCACGAGAGTTAATTGAGAACATTCCTAATTTTATTGGCTAGTCTGGCTGGCTCTGAAAACGCATAGGCGAGCAATATGACCTTTAGTTACACGGAATTTATGCAGTTGTTAGGTCTTTATTTTTGGCCTTTTGTGCGCTTATCCGGTCTACTGCTAATGGTGCCGTTATTTTCGGGCACTTATGTTTCAATGCGCATTCGCTTGTTTTTAGCGGTTTTTATTACCCTAGCGGTTGCCCCGTCCTTAACGCTCCCCCCGCCGATTGATCCGTTTACCTGGCATGGTATTTTGTTAATTATGCAACAGTTGGGTATTGGGGTTGCCATCGGTCTGATTTTTACCGTGGTTTTTCAGGCTTTTGTTATTGCCGGGCATTTGGCTTCGATGGCAATGGGGCTGGCAATGGCCAGTATGGTTGATCCTGCAACGGGCGTGAATACCCCCATTATTGGTCGTTATTTCACTATTATTGCGACCTTGTTATTTTTGCTGATGAACGGTCATGTGCTAGTGTTTAAAGCGATCGTGCAAAGCTTTGAGACCTTGCCAATAGGATTACATTTTTTTACGCAAGACAGTTTAAAATTAATTTTTAACTTTGGTGCGCAAATGTTTGAATCGGGTGTTGCAATTGCACTCCCTTTGGTGACGGCATTGTTATTGGTGAATATTTCTTTTGGGGTGATTGCCCGAGCTGCACCCGCATTAAATATCTTTGCAGTGGGCTTTCCCGTTACCTTGTTGGTTGGGCTTATTATGTTGTTGTTTATCACGCCGTTAGTGTTACCAAACCTCGTGTTGCTGATGAATACCCTGGTAGAATTGCTATCTAAACTTGAACTAACGACGTAGCAGTTATGGCTGAAAACGAAGACGGTACCGAAAAAACTGAAGAACCTTCCGACAAAAAGCTTAGAGAAGCTCGAGAGAAGGGTCAGGTTCCTCGTTCAAAAGAATTAACAACGCTATTAATGACGTTGGGTGCGGCGGTGTTTCTGTATCTATTTGGCGATCTTATTATTAGAGATTTTTCAATTATTTTTACCCAAGGGCTGAGTTTTGATCGTTCTCATGCGTATGATATCAAAATGGCTACCAATTTGATTTTAGGGATGGTTGTACACGCCATTATGATGATTTTGCCTTTTTTATCGCTAATGGTCTTCATCGCGATTATTTCACCGATGTTGTTGGGGGGCTGGAATTTTAGCACCCAAGCCATGGCGCCTAAGTTAAGTAAGTTAAACCCGGTTTCAGGCATTAAAAAAATGTTTTCTATGAATGCGTTAATGGAGTTGTCAAAGGCGTTTGCGAAATTTGTATTGGTGTCGGTGGTTGCAGGGTATTTTTTATGGCATTCTTATGAAGAGGTTTTGAGTATCGGTATGGAGCCAACCAAGCAAGCGTTGGCACATTCTGCGCAATTAATTATTGAAGCCTTTATTTTTGTGACCTTATCATTATTAGTGGTGGCGGCAATAGATGTGCCTTTTCAAATGCACCAACACATCACTCAGTTGAAAATGACTAAACAGGAAGTCAAAGAAGAACATAAGCAACAAGAGGGGAGTCCGGAAGTAAAAGGTCGGATTCGTCAGTTACAGAGAGAAATGTCTCAAAAACGGATGATGCAAAAAGTGCCTGAAGCGGATGTGGTGATTACCAACCCAACACACTTCGCGGTGGCAATAAAATATTCTCCTGATGAAATGTCAGAACCTATGGTGATTGCAGTGGGATCAGATTTCATGGCAGTGCAAATTCGAACGCTGGCGAATGAACATAAAATCCCCATTATTGAAGCGCCCCCTTTGGCTCGTGCTTTATACTATAATGCGGAGGTTGACCGGCCAATCCCTTATAATTTATTTCGTGCCGTTGCCGCAATTTTGGCTTATGTATATCAGTTAAAAGAAGGCAAACAAGCAAAAGCCGTCGATTTTAAAGATTTACCGATACCAAAAGAGATGCAGGTCGATGAAGTCCCTACACAAAATGAGTCATAATTAAACGCTAATGGATTTTAATCAACTACTCAGCCAAATACAGCATTCCATGAAAAGTGGTATCGGGATTCCTATCGCTATATTGGCGCTTTTGGCAATGGTGGTGGTTCCGTTACCCCCTTTCTTACTGGATGTTTTCTTTACCTTTAATATTGCACTTTCTCTGGTGGTATTAATGGTCTCGCTTTATGCAAAGCGCCCCCTTGATTTTGCAGTTTTTCCAACCATTATTCTATTAACTACTCTGTTTCGACTGGCGCTTAATATTGCTTCAACCCGTGTCATTTTATTAGAAGGCCATACCGGACCCGCTGCGGCAGGGAATGTCATTGAAGCTTTTGGCGCCTTTGTGATTGGCGGAAATTTCGCTGTGGGGTTGGTGGTCTTTGCCATTCTTGTGGTCATTAATTTTGTGGTTATTACTAAAGGTGCCGGCCGCGTGGCCGAAGTCAGCGCTCGGTTTACCTTGGATTCAATGCCGGGTAAGCAAATGGCGATAGATGCGGATCTCAATGCGGGGCTGATCACCCAAGAGCAAGCACAGGCAAGACGTATAGATGTCACATCGGAAGCCGATTTTTATGGTTCGATGGATGGTGCCAGTAAGTTTGTTCGGGGGGATGCGGTCGCCGGGATTGTAATTCTGTTTATTAACCTAATTGGTGGTTTTGCCATCGGCATGGGGCAACATGATTTGTCGTTCTCAGATGCGATAGAGGTCTACACCCTGTTGACACTGGGTGATGGTTTGGTTGCACAAATTCCATCTTTGCTATTATCAACTGCCACAGCCATTATTGTGACTCGTGTTTCGGGTGATAAAGAAGATATGGCGCAACAAGTCCAAACTCAAATGTTTACCAACCCCAAAGCCTTGGGGATGACTGCGGTGATTGTCGGCGTGTTTGGGGTAATTCCGGGGATGCCCAACTTAGCTTTTTTAACGTTTTCTGGTATTGCTGGAGCCGGTGCTTATCTGATCCATCGTAAATCACAACAAAAACCCGCTGCCGAAGCAGCCTTGTCTGAAGCGACTGAAGAAACGGAAGAAAAATCTCCAGAGTTAAGTTGGGATGATGTGCAAAATGTTGACATTCTCGGCTTAGAAGTTGGCTATCGCTTAATTCCAATGGTGGATCAAGCACAAAGTGGCCAGTTGCTAGAAAGGGTTAAAGGTGTTCGCCGAAAAGTATCTCAAGAACTCGGCTTTTTGGTGCCGCCTGTCCATATCCGCGATAATTTGGATTTAAAGCCCAATCAATATAGAATTATGCTAATGGGCGTTATTTCAGGTGAGGGAGAGGTTTTCCCGGATAAGGAGCTTGCGATTAACCCCGGTCAGGTTTTTGGTGATATTGCCGGGGTGCCAACACAAGATCCTACGTTTGGATTGGATGCAGTCTGGATTGTGCCTTCCGATCGAGAGCAAGCCCAAGCTTTGGGTTATACGGTGGTCGATTCCAGTACCGTGGTGGCAACCCATATCAGTCAAGTGATTCAAGACTATGCAGCTGAACTCTTAGGGCATGATGAAGCACAAACTCTATTGGATAAAATTAAACAAACTTCACCAAAATTGGTGGAGGAGTTGGTGCCGGATAAGATGACACTGGCTGTGGTGGTTAAGGTTCTACAAAACTTATTGACAGAAAAAGTGTCGATTCGTGATTTAAGAACCATTTTAGAAACCTTGACTGAAAAGGTTGCGGTGACTCAAAACGCAGCGGATTTAACGATGTATGTCCGTGCGGCATTAGGGCGGTCTATTATCCAAGGGATTGTCTCAGCAGATGAAGATTTAAAAGTCATTACCTTAGAACCTGGATTGGAACAGTTGTTGCTTCAAGCTACGCAAGGTTCACCAGAAGGGCAGTTAGCCATTGAACCTAGCCTAGCAGAACGCTTGCATACAACCCTAAAGGCAGAGGCACAAAAGTTAGAGATGGATGGACAGGCCCCTGTTTTATTGGTCGCTCCACAGATTCGAGCACAATTGGCTCGGTTGTTTAGGTTCAGTCTGTCAAATTTACATGTATTGGCTTATTCTGAAGTGCCAGAAAACCGTCAAATCAGTGTTGTTGCAAATGTTGGGCAGGGAGGATAAATGAAGCTGAAGCGATATCTTGCGCCTACTATGCGAAAAGCAATGATCTTGGTTCGTGATGAGTTGGGGGATGATGCGGTTATTATGTCAACACGTAATACCCCTGATGGGGTTGAATTGGTGGCGGCAATTGATCCTGAAGCACAACAATATAAAGAAGCCTCGCAGCTTTCGACGACTCGATCAAGTTATGTGTCCTCCGAATTGAGTTCGGATGCCGGTATGAGAGGCCATGGTGAAATGGCTAAAATGGCAGATGAGTTAAAAGCGGTAAAGCAGTTGCTGGAAAATCAACTATCCGGCTTGGCATGGAATCAAACAGAAAATCAAGATCCAAATAAAATTGCGCTGATTAAACGGTTGGTTAAAATTGGCATTGGCTGGGATCTTGCACAAAAACTCGTGAGTAAGGTGGATGCAAAAAATGACCAGGCCTGGCGAGAAATATTGGCGCATATTGAGTTAATGGTGCCAATTGATGAAAAAGATATTATTGAATCGGGCGGAACCATTGCATTGGTGGGACCCACAGGCGTTGGTAAGACAACGACCATTGCCAAAATAGCCAGCCGTTTTGTTATGCGTAATAGCCCAAATCAAATCGCATTGGTGACGACGGACTGTTATAAAATTGGTGCACAGGCGCAATTGAAAACCTTTGCAGAATTAATGGGGGTGCCGGTTCACGTTGTCAGTTCAGATGGAGAGATGTTAAGTTTATTAAGTGCTTTGGCATCAAAGAAATTGATTTTGATTGACACAGCGGGGATTAGTCAGAAAGATATTCGTTTAAGTCAGCAGCTAACTAAACAACGTGCTGGTGTGACACATATACGGAACTATTTGGTGATTTCTGCAGCCACTCAGTTAAGTGTGATGAATGATATTGTGAAGTCTTTTGGCGAGGTCGGGTTAAAAGGCTGTATTTTAACGAAGGTGGATGAAGCTTTACAACTCGGGAATGTCCTAACGGTATTAATTGAGCATCAATTGTCCCTTTCGTATTTATCCGGTGGACAAAGAGTCCCCGAAGATTTGGAGCCTGTTAGAGTGAGAGATTTATTGGATAAAGCCTTGGTGTTGGGTCAGCAAAATACGTCAGAGCATCATGAGGATGCGTTTCGATTAGGGATGGGGAAGGAAATGTCTGATGCACAATGATCAAGCAGCTGGATTAAGAGCAATGCAAATGAAAAATCATGGTGAGTCAAAAGTGAGTTCAGCGCGTAAAAGTAAGCCGGTTAGGGTGATTGCTGTTGCCAGTGGTAAAGGCGGCGTGGGCAAAACCAATGTTTCTGTTAATTTGGGTGTCGGCTTGAGTAAGCTAGGCAATCGAGTTTTATTAATGGATGCAGATATGGGGTTGGCCAACGTTGATATCATGCTGGGCTTACAAACCAAGTATAATCTATCTCATGTGTTAGACGGCGAAAAAACACTGAAAGAAATTATGGTGAGTGCACCGGGCGGGCTCAGAGTGATTCCGGCTGCTTCGGGTGTTAAAAGAATGGCGCAATTGACACCGATGGAAAATGCTGGGATTATTAACGCTTTTTCAGAGTTGGATGGTATTCTGGATGTATTGATTGTCGATACAGCAGCGGGTATTGCTGATAGTGTGGTCAGTTTTTGTCGTGCCTCACAAGAAGTTGTGGTGGTGGTAACCGATGAGCCGGCTTCAATGACAGATGCTTATGCTTTAATAAAAGTCTTGAGTCGAGAGTACAAGCTCAATAACTTTAAACTATTAGCCAATATGGCACGGTCAGAAAAACATGGTAAGATGCTGTTCGATAAGTTTTCACAAGTTTGTGAGCAGTTTTTAGAGGTTTCCATCGAATATTTAGGAACCATTCCATTTGACCATGACTTAAGACAATCGATTCAAAAGCAATCACCGGTTACGATTGCGAATCCGATGAGTGAATCGGCAAAAGCGTTTAGAAAAATCGCTCAAGATATTGATAACTGGCCTATTCCAACAGGGGTTACGGGATATTTACAGTTTTTTGTGGAAAGTTTGTTTCAAACACCTTCTGAGTAGATAAGGAATGAGTTCTCTATGACAGGCACACAGGCTTACGCAAATATTCATAAACACACTGCGGGTGAAGTGATTGATATTGAAGCGTTTTTACCTTTGGTGAAGCGCATTGCTTATCACTTAAAGGGACGTCTGCCGGATAGTGTGATGGTTAATGACTTGATTCAATCGGGTGTGATTGGTCTGATTGAGTCGTCACAAAAATTTGATGCAACACAAGGTGCCAGTTTTGAGACCTATGCCGGGATACGGATACGGGGTGCTATGTTGGATGAGATTCGAAAAGGAGATTGGACGCCTCGGTCTGTTTATCGTAAGTCTAGAGAGGTTTCGGATGCGATTGCTCAGGTTGAGGCCACAAAAGGCCGTGAGGCGAGAGATGAAGAGGTGGCTGAGATGATGGAAGTGACCTTGCAAGAGTATTTTCATATTTTACAAGATACTAACGCCACACAGCTACTTTCAATCGACCAACCGGATCATGATGAATTAGCCGAAGATCGGATGATTGGGCAAATCAAAACACCGATTGCAGAACTTTTAGAATCAGATTTTCAAGGTGCATTAGCCACTCAAATTGAACAATTACCTGAAAAAGAAAAGTTAGTTATGGCGCTATATTATGATGAAGAGCTTAACTTAAAAGAAATTGGTGAAGTATTAGAAGTCAGTGAATCTCGCGTTAGTCAGATTCATAGTCAGGCAATTAAACGCTTAAAGGCACGACTTAAAGATTGGATATAAAGTGATTTGAGGAAAAGAAATGCAAATCGATAGAAATATGAATATTTTAGTGGTTGATGATTTTTCAACCATGCGAAGAATTGTTAAAAACCTACTGAAAGAACTCGGATTCAGTAAGTTTGATGAGGCCGACGATGGTTCGACAGCTTGGCCGATGATTCAAAGTGGTAAGTATGATTTTATTGTTAGCGATTGGAATATGCCGCAAATGACCGGGATAGATTTGCTTAGGAATGTCCGAAAGCATGAAAAATTAAAAGACACACCTTTTTTATTAATTACTGCTGAAGCAAAACGCTCGCAAATTTTAGAAGCAGCGGAAGCGGGCGTTGACGGCTATATTGTAAAACCTTTTACTGCCGCGACGCTAAATGGCAAAATTCAGAAAATCTTTGAACGTGTTGCTGAACGAAAAAAAGCCTCTGGCCGTTGACAGAGCGTAAGTGATCATAAATGGTAAAGCTTTATTCTTTCTGAGGGTAAAGCTTTTTTTGTAAGGGGAAGTCAGTGAAAGAGATTAATTTAGAGCATGTCAAACAGCTATTAAGCGCACTTGAATCCGAAAAATATGACGAGGCATCCGACGTGCTAGATTTGATTGTTGCCAGTCGCAATAGAGATTTGTTACATCAAGTTGAAGAGATTGCCGATAATTTGCATGAAACACTGGATGGTTTTGGGGAGGATGCAAAATTATTGCAGCATACTAAGCAGGATTTACCCGACACCACAGAGCGGTTGCAGTATGTCATTGAGACGACGGAACAAGCCAGTAACAAAACCTTGTCTTCAGCTGAGAATATCAGCGCTTTATTAGAGACGCTAGCCGATTCGATTGAAGGCGCGTCGGAGCGTAAATTGCTTGAAGAAGCCAAAAACGAAATCACAGAAATTATGATGGCACAATCGTATCAGGATCTGACCGGTCAGGTTTTAAATAGAGTGATCATGTTGGTTGGCAGTGTTGAGCAAAGCTTGGTGGAGTTGATTGAAAAGTCGGGTATTTCGTTAGATGAAATTACCTTGCCTGAGCAATCAAAAGAAGCACAGAAAGCTCAAGAAATGAAGGGACTAGGTCCTAATGTAACGCAATCTAGCCAGAAACAGTTCGCTCAATCTCAGCAGGATGTAGACAATTTACTAGACGATTTAGGGATTTAGTCTAATCTCATCTTAAAGTTGAGGTTTATGTTCTGTGGCATGAACCTTGCTAAACTCTTGCTATAGACGTAATAACGATTTTTAGTGATGGC
Organism: Piscirickettsiaceae bacterium CG07_land_8_20_14_0_80_44_28; assembly: GCA_002779995.1. Lineage (GTDB taxonomy): Bacteria > Pseudomonadota > Gammaproteobacteria > Thiomicrospirales > Thiomicrospiraceae > Hydrogenovibrio. Next base: position 24,065 of record PEWX01000088.1, on the reverse strand, counting down.
TTTTTGACAGGTCTGGTTAACACTGAAAAATGAAGAGGGTTTTATTGTGGATGAAGAAATCTTACAGGACTTTTTAGTCGAAGCCGGAGAGCTTGTCGAGCGGCTTGATGAGCAATTGGTTGAGTTAGAGCATGCACCAACTGACGCTGATTTACTAAATGCCATTTTTCGCGGTTTTCATACAATTAAAGGTGGCGCTGGATTTTTAGGGGTCACACCTTTAATAGAAGTGTGTCACCGAGCAGAAAATGTATTTGACAAGATTCGAAATGGTGATGTTTCTTATGATGCAACCGCTGCAGATGTCATAATGCGAGCCTTTGATGTTATTTCTGACTATATCGGACAACTCAATGATGGAGAGAGAGAGCTTGGTGATGCAGATCAAAGCTTGCTGGCTGAATTAGATCAATTATGGAAACCTAGCAAAGCAGTCACTAGCACAGAAGAACCCGCGCAAACTGATCAACCGAAACTTTCATTACCAGAGGGCGTAGATCCGGATGGCGAAATATCAGATGATGAATTTGAAGCACTCTTAAGTCAACGTGATGCCTTATCAGCTGATGGGGGAAATGAGCCTAAGCTGCAACTGCCCGAAGGCGTTGATCCAGATGGTGAAATTTCAGATGATGAATTTGAGGCGCTCTTAAATCAACGTGATGCTTTATCAGGGGGGGAAGCTGATGAACCTAAGTTGAAGCTCCCAGAAGGGGTCGATCCGGATGGTGAAATTTCAGATGATGAATTTGAGGCTTTGTTGCAGCAACGTGATAGCTTAACGCTGGATACTCCTGCCGCTGAACCAACACCGAAAAAGCCACCGAAGCCGGCTGATAAACCTGCACCTGCCAGTTCTGCTAAACCAGCAACAACAGCAGGGAAGGATAACGCCAAGGATGATAAGGTTCAGGCCAAGGCAAATGTTGAATCAACCGTTCGTGTTGATACTCGCCGCCTAGATGAAATTATGAATCTCGTTGGAGAGTTGGTATTGGTTCGTAATCGTTTACTGACTTTAAGAGGGAGTAAACAGTCAGAGGAAGACTTATCAAATGCGGTTGCGAATCTTGATCATGTCACAACGGATCTACAATCCTCAGTGATGAAAACGCGGATGCAACCTGTCAAAAAAGTTTTTGGTCGCTTCCCTCGTGTGGTACGAGATCTTGCCCGCAAATTAGGTAAAGAAATTGAACTGGAGTTAAAAGGAGAAGATACAGACCTCGATAAGAATTTAGTTGAGGCTTTAGCTGATCCTTTGGTGCATTTAGTTCGAAATTCTGTCGATCATGGTATTGAAATGCCTGATGATCGTGAACAGGATAATAAACCTCGAAAAGGCACAGTTATCTTGGCTGCTGAGCAAGAAGGGGATCATATCCTGTTATCGATTACCGACGATGGCAAAGGCATGGATCCGGATATATTGCGCCGTAAAGCAGTCGAAAAAGGGATGATGGATGAAGTCAGTGCCAGTCAACTTGATGATAAGGCGGCATTTGAGCTAATTTTGTCTGCCGGTTTTTCGACGGCAGAGCAAGTTAGCGACATTTCTGGCCGCGGTGTGGGGATGGATGTCGTCAAGAGTATGATTACCAAGCTCAATGGGAGTATTGATATTCACTCTGTTTTAGGCGAAGGCACACAGATTAAGATTCGAGTTCCTCTGACACTTGCGATTTTACCAACTTTAATGGTTTCTTTTGATGAGGATAGTTACGCGATTCCATTAACCAGTGTTCAAGAAATTTTTGATTATGATGCAGATTTGACCAATCGAATAGATGGCCAAATGATGGTACGGTTACGTGAAAAAAGTATTCCATTGTTGTTTCTGCAAGAATGGTTAAACCCTGATTCTGCAAAAGAAAATTATTTGGGAGATAAGGTCATCATCGTTTCCGTTGGTAATCAACGTGCTGGCTTAGTCGTTGATCAAGTAGATGGTCAAGAAGAGGTTGTGATTAAACCACTTGGGGTTATGATGAAACATTTACAAGGCTATGCAGGCGCAACCATTACTGGAAATGGCAATATTGCCTTAATTTTAGACTTGCCTGGTGTGGTCGAGCGTTTTCAATAAGTAAGGGAGACTGGTTTAATGGCAGTTCAATCCAATTTGCAATCCAATAACCATCAGTTGGAAGCGTTTTCATTGAGTGATGATGAGGATGAAAAATATTCTGGTCCAAGCATTCGTTGCGTATTATTTAATCTCGACTCCGAAATTTATGGCATCAATGTCAGAAAGATTCGTGAAGTATTAAGAGTTGGTCATATAAGGCGTGTAGAGGGGTCAGCATTCAATGTTTTGGGTGTGATTAATGTTCGAGGTGTGATCGTAACGGTCGTGGACACACGCATGACTTATGGGCTTCCTTCTAAACCGGCTGATGATTTGTCACGAATCATTATTGTTGAACTGGATACCGATAATATTGTTGGGATGATGGTGGATTCTGTGGAGGAAGTGAAAGACATTCCCGAAAAACAATTTGAAGCCATGTCAACTACTAAAGAAGGCGCCTCACGTTATCTACAAGGGATTGCTCATTATAAAGGTGATGTCATTGTATTGATTGATGTCGATAGTATGTTTTCCGGAAAAGTTTAGGCTTATCAAACACCAAGTCAATGTATAAGCTATAAGCTCCTCGAAGAACGACCAGGCCTGGTCGTTTTTGTTTCTTAACCATAGCGATATAGGGGGGATATTTGTTTATTTTCGTTCAGGAATGGGTTTGTCAGAAAGCTGATAAGCGAAGATTAATACCTGAACGACCGCTTCGTACAGCAATTCTGGAATTTCATGATCTAACTCAACCTGTGAAAGCAACTCCACCAAATGATGATCTTCTTTGATAGGGATGTTATTTTCTTCAGCAATTTTAATGATTTGCTCAGCAAGTGCGCCAGAGCCTTTTGCCGTTACTATTGGTGCGGATTGACCATCATACTGGAGGGTAATGGCAACTTTTTTATCAAGGGTGATAGCAGGGGTTGCCATAAGATGAGCGGATTAACTCGCTAATAATAGCTTATCAATTAAGCCAATTTTGGCGGCACCATTGCGCAACTCATCTTTGACACCCTCCCAAACAATGTTTTTTTGATTGTTCTGAGCATGTTTAATCAGTGTTAATAGTGCCTGAAGTCCAGAAGTATCGACTGATTCAACCTTGGAGGCGATAATCTTGTAGGTGTCGGAATCGGACTGAAAAGCCAATTTGAGCTCTCTAAATTGCTCTTCAATATGGTGAATGGTTAGGTTCTCAGGCAATTCGATGATGTTTTCGCTCATTTCGACCCTCAATCAGGTTTGTTTGGTTGTCATTCGTTATAAAACACGGCTAATAACAGATAATAATTTTTCTGGGCTAAAAGGTTTAACAATCCAGCCAGTCGCACCTGCTTCTTTTCCTTTCGTTTTCATGTCGCCTGAAGATTCAGTGGTCAGGCATAAAATCGGTGTAAATTTGTAATTGGGTAAAGTTGAGCGAAGTGCTTGAATTAATTCAATACCATTCATATTTGGCATGTTAATGTCAGTGACAACTAAATCAAATTGTTCTCTTTTGGCAATGTCTAAAGCAATCGCACCATCTTCAGCTTCAGTGACATCATGTCCTGCCGATTTGAGTGACATACTAACCATTTGTCGCATAGATTTAGAGTCGTCAACTGCAAGAATTTTAGACATTTTTTCCTCTCAATATTTCATTAAACAATGTTTTAAAATTTCCAATAATTATATAATTATACAATTATTCATCTATTATTAAGCTTTTTTTGATTTCTTTCAAAATGCCATTGCTGACGAGCTGATCAATATGCAGCACAATAACCATTTTATCTTCAAAAGTTGCTAACCCTCTGACGTATTCTGTATGAATGTTACCAGAGATCTCGGGAGAGATTTGTAATGTGTTTAAGTCGATTGTGTGTACGTCCGATACACCATCAACGACGATGCCAATGATTTTTTGTATACCGGTTTGTTCGTCAGCCGCACGAAGGATAATCACTACCGTGCTTTCGTCGTAAGTGATCTTATCAAGACCAAAACGTACACGCAAATCGATTACCGGTACAACTGCGCCGCGAAGATTAATCACCCCCATAACATAATCGGGAGAATTTGGGATTTCAGTCGTTCTTTCCCAGCCTTTAATCTCTTGAACTCTGAGAATGTCTACGCCATATTGCTCATCGCCAAGCAAAAAACTTAAAATTTGATTGTCAGCATCGCTTTGTTGGTTAATTTGTTCTTGAACGGATTCAATGTTTTCGCTCATATAATGGCCTCATTAGGAATGATTTGCTTATCCTTCAATATGGCAAATAACTTACCCTATTTAGCTTAAAAGGTCTAGCGATAATCAAACCGATTTTTAATTTTTTATCGAATTTCAGTCATAATTTTTGTGTGGCTGTTATTTTTTGGGTTAATTGAGTTTCTCTATATGTGAATATCTATTAAAGCGATTTTTTTTGCAGTCACTGTATTGGTGGGCTTTTGCTTTGAGATTAACAGTTGGGAGACCGTCAGGCCAATCTCTTCAAGTGCATTTCTTAAATTTGCAAAGCCGGCTTCAATTTTTTTTTCAAGTGGTTGATTGTCTGCCCAAAAACGCATGGATAAGCTTTCATTTTGGAGAGATATTTTTGTGGCCATTTCTCCTTCGTTGAGCTGTATATTAAGCAGTGTCTCCCAAACAGGTTCTGTATCAGTCTTTTGTTTTCGAATGTCCATGGATATCTCTTGAAATTGTCGGTTTGGTTGAAGTGGCAACTGGATGCTCACCATACTCGGGTTTTCAGAGATTTGTAATTGTTGTAAGGTTAATTTATTTAAGGTTTGGTGAATCGCTTTGGAAAGCTTAAGGAGGTCGGTTTCGGTGTTGGGAGATTGTTGTTGCGTTAAAGCGAGCAGCTGTAGCAGTTTTGCTTTGATATCCCCTTTGACGGGTTTCCCTTGTTTAACCAAATTATTTTCCAGGAATAGACCGCTGGCTTGAAGTTGGTTTTTGAGGTCTTTGGCTGTCATCTGACCATTAGGCCTGAAAAGTTGTTCAAAGAGTTGACTTAGATGTGTTTGAATGGCAGCAGGCAGGTTAGCCGTCTGACTGAGTTGAAAAAGTTGTTGTAATCCTTGGTTAACGGGTATTTGGTTAGGCAGCAATTGCCGGTATGCCGCCTGAACGACTGCTTGGTTCTTTTGTTCTAAATTGGCGGTTGATGGCGATTTGGCTTGAGCTTGAAGCGTCAAGGTTGGGGTCAGCTGGGTTACCTTAACATCAAGTTGTTTAACACCCTCCAGGTTTTGTGGGCTGGTGGCCGTTAAGGCATTACCGGCCAGTGAAAAGTGAACCTGGTTGCCGACGACTTTATTAATACTAATGGTATAAGTGTTGCCAAGTAACAGTTTAAGCCCTTGTGCAGAGGCATTATTTAGGGTGGTGCCTTGTGATGAGATTGTGGCTGACGATGTTGGTGAAACTGCCATAATTAAAGGAACCCTGAATTGTTTTATCTAGCCTTAACATCTTAAACCCTAGTTATGAGGGAAGCAACATTTGGGGGGTGACTTTACCGACAGCTTCGGTTCCTTTTTTGGCCAAAGCGCTTTATAATTCAGTTCCACCTAACTTTAGGTGACAAGTCAATAGATTGAGGAATAGGCTGCGTGAGTGAAAAAGAGTTCGATTTTACCAATAATGATTTTGCGCAAGTCAAAACGCTGGTTTACGATTTCGCGGGAATAGATTTAAACGATTCCAAAAAAAACCTGGTCTATAATCGTTTAGCTAAACGGATTCGTTTTTTGGAAATGAATTCATTTTCTGAGTACCTTCGCTTTGTAAAAGCACAAGGCGAAGCTGAGTTTGTTCATCTTATTAATGCCATTACCACCAATCTCACGTTTTTCTTTCGTGAAAATCATCATTTTGAATATTTAGCCAATACCATTATTCCTGGATTGTTGAAAACAAATCAAACCAAGCGCAAAATTCGGATATGGTCAGCGGGTTGTTCTACCGGAGAGGAACCTTATTCGATTGCAATTGTCTTGAAAGAGACCGTGCCCGGTGATTGGGATGCACGGGTGCTTGCCACAGACCTAGACACTAATGTGGTTCAAACAGCACAAGAGGGTGTTTATAAAATTGACCGTTTGAAAGGGGTTTCCGAGGCACGCGTAAAACGGTGGTTTATGAAAGGCAGTGGCAGCCGAGATGGTTTCGTTAAAGTGAAGTCAGAGTTGCAGCAAATTATTGATTTCGGCCAGATTAATTTAATGAATGAATGGCCTATTAAGGATGCAGTGGATGTTATTTTTTGTCGGAATGTTGTAATTTATTTTGACAAGCCCACTCAATCAAAACTCTTTGATCGTTATGCTAATTTATTGTCTGAAAACGGCCATTTATTAGTGGGTCATTCAGAGTCTTTATACAAAGTATCGGACCGTTTTAAATTGCTTGGGCAAACGATTTACCAAAAAATAAAATAAAATACAACGTATGTTGCCATGAATGACCATAAAAAATGATGACAAAGAAATCCATGAAAGAGGAGGCGGTATGGCCAAGATAAAAGTCCTGATTGTTGACGACTCGGCTTTGGTTCGGCAAATGTTACAAGAAATGTTGGGTGAAGATACTGATATAGAAGTCGTTGGTACTGCGTCTGATCCTTATGATGCCAGAGAAAAAGTAAAACAATTACATCCAGATGTTCTGACGCTGGATGTTGAAATGCCTAAGATGGATGGCGTTACTTTTTTGAAAAACCTTATGCGCTTGCATCCGTTGCCGGTTGTGATGGTCTCGACGCTAACAGAAAAAGGCGCCGGCATTACCTTTGAAGCGCTAGATTTAGGCGCGGTAGATTTTGTTACCAAGCCCAAAATTAATCTACGTAATACCTTTGAGTCTTATGCAGCAGAAATTCGTCACAAGGTAAAAACCGCCGCAAAAGTTTCTAAGGATCAATTGGAAAGGCAATACGAACGTTATGTTGCCAATAAAAAACACGCGCCAACTGTGTTGTCAGCGCCTGAACAAACACAGACGACAAGGGTGAGTGAAAAATATACCGCTGACGTCATCGTGCAGAAAAAAGCGCCAGGAAAAGCCATAAACCACTCAGATGTGATTATTGCTTTAGGGGCATCGACGGGTGGAACGGAAGCCATCAAAGAGGTTCTGATGCGTTTGCCAAAAGAAACGCCGCCTATCGTCATTACTCAACATATTCCTGCCGCTTTTAGCTTGCCGTTTGCGCAACGTATGAATACTGTCAGCGAAATGACAGTCGTACAAGCTGAAGATCGTCAACCCATTCAATTTGGATATGTTTATATCGCGCCAGGCGATAAACATCTTCTGATAGAAGCCACGGGATCAGGTTATATTTGCCGCTTAAATGATGGCCCACCGGTAAACCGTCATAAACCTTCTGTAGATGTCATGTTTCGAACGGTCGTGCAAAGTCATGGCAAGAATGCCGTTGGCATTTTATTGACAGGTATGGGGGCAGACGGTGCTAAGGGATTAAAAGAATTACAAGAAATCGGCGTCCCTACCATTGCGCAAGATGAAAAAACCAGTGTTGTTTGGGGAATGCCAGGCGAAGCGGTTAAGTTAGGCGCTGCAGATTATGTCTTGTCTTTGGAGCAGGTTCCCGCTAAGATCCTTGATCTTGTCAAAAAGTAAATACTCAAAGCCGCTTCCCATAACTTATTGAACGAGTCTGTGAAATAAGTGCATGGCATTGTGATTTTTCTATTGGCATATAAAATGCTTAATATTTTTAAATTTTTCGATTAAGGATAAAAGATATGTTGCATATCATTAAGCATTACTGGTCAGCTTGGCTGGTTACATTGGTTGGGGCAGGGACAGTCTTTATTGAAATTCCCTATATTGACGTCATAGCCATATTGGTGGTGTCGATTGTCTGGTCTTTGATCGTAGCAAGGTTAGCTCGACATGATACTCAACCTCAGGTAACGGGTGCCCCTGTAAAAGACCCAATGACTTCCAATTTTGATGCGACGATCATTGACGATTCTTTACAAGTGATTATGAATGATATTGATGCAGTCGTTGATCAAGAAGTCGAAGTAGTTCGTGGCGAATTGCTTCAGGTAAAAGAGCTGATTGCTGAAGCTATTGATACCTTAAATAATAGCTTTTCCGGTCTTCATAGCCAAACCCAAGCTGAGTACCAATTGGTTGTTTCTTTATTAGATAACCTTGGCGGATCGGGCGAAGGTATGAGTATTCAGAAGTTTTCATCGGAAATTAAAACGGTGTTGAGTACGCTGATTACCTTGTTAAAAAATTCAAGTCAACGCAGTAACGAAACGGTTAATAAAATCGATGATATGGTCAATCAAATAGAATCTATCTTTACTTTGTTAGAAGATGTGAAGGGGATTGCTGATCAAACCAACTTATTGGCCTTAAATGCGGCAATTGAGGCGGCAAGAGCCGGGGAAGCCGGAAGAGGCTTTGCTGTGGTTGCAGATGAGGTTCGTAAACTTTCATTGAATTCAAATCAATTAAATGAACAAATCCGCAAGCAGGCGGAAAAAGCCAAGCATACAGTTGATCATGTTCGACAGCTTGTCAGTGATACAGCCGCAAAAGACATGAGAGAAGCAAATACGTCACAAGATCAAGTCACGGGTTTAATCCAAGACTTAGAAGATATGAATGAAGGCATTTCACATAAACTGGGTGATGTTTCCGGCATTATCTCTGAGATTGAAGTAAGTGTCTCAAATGCAATGCGCTCATTACAGTTCGAAGATATTGTTCGTCAGTTAGTTGAGCAGGTGCTGAATCACTTAGAAAACTTGAGTGGTTTTTCTCACGAAATCAGTCGTTTTATTGAGCAAAGTAAAAACGATCCTGTTCAGTCAGTAGAAGAGCATAAAGAGCGTTTAGGCAGCTTTAGAAATAGCATTCATCAAGAGCGTCAATCAATCGAATCACGTCGAATGAAGCGGGTTTCTTCTAGCTCAATGGAGGAGGGCGATATTGATTTGTTCTAAGTGAAGCCGTATCAAATCAAAAGGCCATAAAAGAAGCACCGTTTAGGTGCTTTTTTTATATAAAAAATAAGCGATTTTTAAGCCATATTCCCCATTTCACTATTCCAGAAACTGCCAAAAACCAAGCTAAAGAAAAGACCTGTAGCAAAAACAATATACCAATAACGACGCAGTCTATTGTCCTTCTCGATAGCTTCTTTTGTTAAGGATTCAGTATCAGGGGTTTCTTTAAAGAAAATAATCATAAAGCCAATGGCTGAAATAAACCCGGCAATATTGGCAAAATAATGAATGCCCGTTAACATAGAAGCAATGCCCAAGGTTAGAATAATTAAATAAGTGATTAAAATGTTTTTCATAAAGTAGATCTCAAATTTTAATGTTGACTGCATAGAAGAAGTGCAAAATATTTTAGTCGTTTGGAGAGTGGAAATGTTGAAATTATGTTTTTTTGTACCAGAAAGTCATCTTGAGGATGTTAAATTAGCGGTATTTACAGCAGGCGCGGGAAAGATCGGCCAATATGATCAGTGCTGTTGGCAAGTCAAAGGGGAAGGACAGTTCCGTCCTTTAGCGGGTAGTCAGCCGTATCTAGGCAAGCAAAATCAACTTGAAGTTGTTGAGGAATACCGAGTAGAAATGGTACTGGAAGCGGGTTGCTTATCAGCCGTGATTCAAGCTTTACGAAGCGCCCATCCATACGAAGAGCCAGCTTATGAAGTTTTTAAAATGTTTGAGGTAGCAGATTTGAGTATTGATCCATGAAGTGATTTTGAAGGCTGATTAAATAGTACTATCTGATTATATAAAAACAATGAATTATTAACGATAGAATTTTTGTTAAACTGTGGCCTAGTTAATTTTTTAACTAATCCTCCTATTTGGTATTCAATTGTAATACAGCCCCGACACATCAAATTGAGTGCCGGGGTTTTTTATATCTAAAAGAGACCTAAAAATTATTTTTCTGGGTTTGATGATTGTTCAACTTTTATTAAATGCAAAGTGAATATTAATGTTTCATTCGGTCCGATTACCTTACCAGCCCCTTGAGAGCCATAGGCTAGAGCGGGGGGGATGTAAATTTCCCATTTTGCACCAGGTTTCATTTTCAGTAGCGCTTCACGCCAACCTTTAATGACATCGGTCATTTTAAATTCAAGTGGTGAACCGCGATTATAAGAGCTGTCGAATTCGGTTCCATCAATTAAGGTGCCACGGTAGTGTGCAATCAATTTATCTTCGGGTGAAGGCGATTCGCCTTTTCCAGATTCAATAACTTTGTATTGCAACCCTGAAGGCATGACTTTGACGCCTTCTTTATTTTTGTTTTTTGCTAAAAAATCCTGGCCTTTTTGGGCATTGGTCTCGGCCAGTTTTTTGCGTTCTTCTGCTTGCTTAGCCATCACTTTTTGTTTGATTACCTCAACGGATTCCTTCATCTGTTGTTGACTTAGTTTGAGTTTATTGCCTGAGAAGGTGTCTTGCATGCCTTGTGTTAAGGCTGGAATGTCAATTTGGACACCTTGCTGCTTGAAGTTGTTGGCTAAATCGGCTCCCAATGCATAACTGGCTTTTTGTTCATGGGTACTGAGTGAAGCGGCATCAGCAAATGCCATATTGGCGATACCGGTGCTGATGAATATGGCTAAGATTTTTTTATTCATAAAAATTCTCAAATTTAATTTAAAAGAGTAGAAATGCCAAAAGTGACCAGGCCTGGCCACTTTAAGGGGTTCTATAGGGGCACGATGATTAGGCGTTTGTTTCTAAATGGTCTAAATATTTTTCAGCGTCTAATGCAGCCATGCAGCCCGCACCGGAAGAAGTAATGGCTTGTTTATACACTTGATCCATCACATCACCCGCAGCAAACACTCCCGGAATTGAGGTTTGCGTTGCGTTGCCTTTTAAGCCGCTTTGAACTTTGACATAGCCATGATCCATTTCCAATTGACCTTCAAAAATACCGGTATTGGGCGAGTGACCAATGGCAATAAAAACACCTGCAACATCAATATCCTTAGTGGTTCCTGTCTCGTTATTTTTGACTCGCAATCCTGTTACCCCCATTTTATCGCCAAGCACTTCTTCCAGTTGGCTATTAAACTCAAGGGTGATATTGCCATTAGCCGCTTTGTCCATAAGTTGTTTTGATAAGATTTTTTCAGAGCTGAAACTGTCTCTACGGTGTATAACGGTCACCTCAGCAGCGATGTTTGATAAATAAAGCGCCTCTTCCACGGCGGTGTTACCACCACCGATCACCGCTACTTTTTGACTGCGGTAAAAGAAACCATCACAAGTTGCACAGGCCGAAACGCCTTTACCTTTAAAGGCTTCTTCTGATTCTAGACCTAAATATTTTGCAGAAGCACCGGTGGCAATAATGAGTGCGTCACAGGTATATTCCCCAGAATCTCCAACCAATTTAAAAGGCCTCTGTTGCAGGTCGGCTGTATGAATATGGTCAAACAGAATTTCAGTGCCAAAGCGTTCCGCATGTTTTTGCATTCTCTCCATTAAGTCAGGCCCTGTTAGGCCTTCAACATCACCGGGCCAGTTATCGACTTCAGTGGTGGTTGTTAATTGCCCACCTTGTTGCATGCCGGTAATGATCACCGGGTTAAGATTGGCACGAGCTGCATAAACAGCCGCTGTATAACCCGCTGGTCCAGAGCCTAAAATTAAAAGTTTACAATGTTTGGTTGACATAAAATGGATCCTTTATAATCGGTATGCGTTCTTTTTGGGAGTGGGGCAATTTCTCACTCAGTAAATTTGGTGTCTATCGTGGTCGCACCTTGATAAAGATGCATCGAACCCACTCCCTTGCCTTAAATTAATGTGCTAAAATTCTAGCAATTTTCCAAATGTTTTGCAGTTTAATTTTGTACTGTTTTTTCGGAGAAGTCCGCAAAGGTTTATGGTTATTTATGTCGTTTAAAGTCGCCAAGTCGTCCGCTCCTGTTTCCTCTCAGTCAGATATGTCTGCTAAGCGACAGTACGATTGGATTATAAAAGACGCTATCTTATTGATATGCGTTGGGTTATCAATATTTTTGTTTGTTGTTTTATTTAGTTATGATCCATCTGATCCTGGATTTGAAACCGTTGGCAAGGATCAGCAACCACACAATTATGGTGGGGCAACAGGGGCATGGTTATCCTCTTTTGTACTCTATGTATTTGGCGTGTTCGGTTTTATGATTCCATTCGGGTTACTATTCGCCGGCATTGTCACGCTAAAAATTCGTGAAGATTTAGAATTGGATTTATTCCATTTTGGTTTCAGTTTGCTGGGTTTGGTGATGGTGATTTTAAGCGGCGCAGGACTAGCTACTTTATATCTTGAACCTGAACAGCAAGTGATTCAGCTCCCTTATTCCGGGGGCGGCGTTGTCGGCTATGAAATTAGCCAATTTTTAGTCTCTGCGGTCGATCTACTCGGCGCGACCCTGATCCTATTGGTGGTTTTTGCACTGGCGTTTAGTTTAATGACGAGTTTTTCTTGGTTGACCATTATGGATGCCACAGGCCTAGTTATTTGGCGTTTATTGGATCAACTCATCAAAGGGGGGCGTAGTATTCAACCTAAATTACCCGCTTTAACGCTGAAAAAATCGAAGGACAACTCTGCGATGTCTAATGCTTCTAAGCCAATGGCTGCCGAAACGTCACACGCTAAAATGCTTTCAAAACAACCCGAAAAACAGCCAAAAATTCTCAGCGCCTTGGCCAATAAAATGAAAGCCAAAAAGCTTAGCCAAGCGCATGAACAGACGCCAAAAACCGAACCAAAAATAGGCGAAGCTGCACAAAGCTTATCATTCGATCAGGATGCAGAACAATCTGACCGGGTAGAGACAAAATCGCATTCCGTTAAGGTTGGGAAAAAAGCGGTTTATAAAGCGCAAGCGCAAGTGGTCAGCTCGGGGGAGTTACCGAGTGTTGAGCTATTAGCGCCCGTTCCAGAATATGAAGAGGGGTTTTCAGAAGATGAATTAACCGCTTTATCGTTGTTGTTGGAGCAGCGTTTAAAAGAATTTGGGGTAACGGTAAAAGTCGAAGCTGTGCAACCTGGGCCAGTCGTAACGCGATTTGAAGTGTTACCTGCACCGGGGGTTAAGGTCAGTCAAATTAATAATCTATCCAAAGATCTTGCCAGAGTCCTGTCAGTAAAATCGGTTAGAGTTGTCGATATTATTCCCGGGAAGTCGGTTGTTGGGATTGAAATTCCCAATGAAGAGCGCGAAATAGTGAGTTTTCGTGAAGTCATTTCCTCTGTAGAATTTCAACAATCCAAATCGCCATTGACCGTTGCTTTGGGTAAAGACATCGGTGGGAAAACGGTTGTGGCTGATATTGGTAAAATGCCGCATCTATTAGTCGCAGGGACAACCGGTTCCGGTAAGTCTGTTGGGGTTAACAGCATGATATTAAGCTTGCTGTATAAGAGTACCCCGGAAGAAGTTCGTCTGATTATGGTTGATCCAAAGATGCTGGAATTATCGATTTATGAAGATATTCCACATCTGCTAACGCCGGTGGTGACTGACATGTCGGAGGCCGCAAATGCCTTACGCTGGTGTGTTTTTGAAATGGATCGGCGCTACCAATTAATGGCTAAATTGGGTGTGCGTAATATCGCTGGATACAATGCCAAAGTAAAAGGTGCGATTGACAAGGGTGAGCCATTGCTTGATCCCCTCTATCAACAAACAGCGAATTTTGGTCATGAAATGTCTGAACCGCCGCCAACTCTGGAACCCTTGCCCTATATTGTGGTGGTTGTGGATGAATTTGCTGACATGATTATGGTGGTGGGTAAAGAAGTCGAACAACTGATTGCACGAATCGCTCAAAAAGCCAGAGCCGCCGGAATTCATCTGATTTTGGCAACCCAAAGGCCTTCCGTTAACGTCATTACCGGCTTAATCAAAGCCAATATCCCCACGCGAATTTCATTTATGGTGAATACCAAAATAGATTCGCGTACCATTCTCGATCAAGGCGGCGCAGAGCAGTTATTGGGAATGGGGGATATGTTATTTATGCCACCGGGTACCGGAAGCCCAAAACGGGTTCACGGAGCTTTTATGTCAGATGAAGAAGTGCATTCTGTGGTCAGTTTTGTTAAATCTCAAGGCGAGCCACAATACCTTGAAAGTGTCACACAAGCCAATCAGGCGGATAAGGCCAATAACACCCTAGAAGAAGATGCTGAACAAGATCTATTGTATGATCAAATTGTTGCGTTTGTTGTAGAAAATCAACGGGTTTCAGTTTCATTGGTTCAGCGTCAATTTAAAATTGGATACAATCGAGCCGCACGAATTGTCGAGGCGATGGAGTCTGCAGGTGTGGTTTCTCCCATGAAAGCCAATGGCAATCGAGATGTATTGGCAAAAAAAATGCATGATGACTAGGCGTAATCCGATGAGATTCAGGCTTAAAAACAAAGGAAATAAATTGTTAAATCTTCAAAAAATAGTCATTGCAATGGTGATTTGGGGGGTTAGTTGGCCTGCATTGAGTGCCAAAGCAGAATTGGCCGATTTAACGGATTTTGTGAATAATCTACAAACCTTTAGTGCCAGTTTTGAACAGATTCAGCCGGATGAAACCCTATTCCAAAAAAACCTTTCCACAGGGGATTTTGTGATGCAAAGGCCTGGACTTCTACGCTGGGTTTATAAAACACCAGAACGGCAAAAGATTGTTTCTGATGGCAGAAATGTATGGGTTTACGATGAAGACCTTGATCAGGTGACCGTTCAGTCGCTTGACCGGGTTGAAGCCGATTTCCCGCTCAGTTGGTTATTGTATCAACAACCCTTGTCAGAGCGTTTTGATATTATTGTTGGTGAGAAAAAAACCGGGGTAAGCTGGTACAATCTCAAGCCTAAGCAGGGTACTTTTTTTCAAAGTTTAGAAGTTGCCATCAGTCATGGTAGGTTGGTGCAAATTTGGATGTATCAAAATGCCGATAATGTCACCAAAGTGACTTTTAACGATATCCGCCAAAACCAACCGGTCGATTTACAGCAGTTTGAATTTACCCCCCCTAAAGGGGTGGATGTCATTGGCCAACCGTTGCCTTAGTTCATTGGAAATGCGATGACAGAAATTAACCAATACCAACCTTTGTCCGATCGGTTGAGACCACAAACGCTCGATCAGTTTGTCGGGCAAACTCATCTTTTGGGGGAAGGGCGTGCCCTGTCCAAGTTGTTTGCATCAAAGCGGCTGCATTCTATGATCTTTTGGGGGCCGCCGGGGACTGGAAAAACCACCTTGGCCAGATTAATTGCCAATCAATCTAATTTGCAGTTTTTAAGTTTGTCGGCGGTATTAGATGGTGTGAAAGAAGTGCGTGCCGCAGTTGAGCAAGCCAAGTTGCAGCGTCAACAATTTCAACAAGGTAGCGTGCTATTTGTGGATGAAGTGCATCGGTTTAATAAAGCGCAACAGGATGCCTTTTTGCCTTATGTTGAAGATGGCACTTTTATTTTTATCGGTGCGACCACTGAAAATCCATCTTTCGAACTCAATAATGCTTTATTGTCTCGTGCCAGGGTCTATGTATTGCGTGATTTAGAAGAGGAAGATTTGGCACAGGTGTTAGCGCGTGGCGTGGGATTATTAAACGAATCTCAACCGCATGAAATTACCGTGGAACCTCAAGCACAACAAGCCCTTATTCAGTATGCAGATGGCGATGCAAGACGGCTTTTAAATGTGTTGGAACAGGCCGTTGATTTCATTGAATGGCCGGAAAAACAACCAGGCCTGGCGGTTTTAACCGCTCAGAACTGTAAAGAAGTGATTCAAGGCGGGACGCGACGCTTCGATAAAGGCGGAGAGGCTTTCTATGACCAAATCTCCGCTTTACATAAATCGGTAAGAGGATCCGATGCGAATGCCGCCTTGTACTGGTTAACCCGTATGCTGGATGGCGGGGTCGATGCACGTTATTTAGCCAGACGACTCATCCGTATGGCCAGTGAAGAAATTGGCAATGCTGATTTAAAAGCGTTAGAGGTGACCATCCATGCTGCTGAAGCCTATGACCGATTAGGGTCCCCGGAAGGGGATTTGGCCTTAGCGCAAGCCGCTGTTTATTTAGCGGTGGCACCCAAATCCAATGCGGTTTATAGGGCTTATAAAGCGGCTTTAAAAGAGGTTAAAACCCAAGGAACAGAAGACGTGCCTTTACATTTACGCAATGCCCCGACAAAGTTAATGCAAGGGCTGGGGTATGCAGAAGGTTATCGCTATGCCCATGACGAACCCGATGCTTACGCGGCAGGAGAGTGCTATTTCCCGGATGATATGCCGGTTCGTGAATATTACCAACCTGTAAACCGGGGTTTGGAAATTAAGATTGCAGAAAAAATACACCGATTAAAAACCTTGGATAAACAAGCGATTTATAAAAGACGAACCGATCCAACCTCTCGTTAGTTAAGGAGTTATAAATGTTTTCATTTCATTTTGCACAAATAGCCGCAGTCGGTGTGGGGGGGGCTTTTGGCGCGATGAGCCGATTTTGGCTTTCCAATCAAATGTACGTTTGGTTAGGGCGAGACTTCGTCTGGGGAACCTTAACGGTCAATGTGTTAGGTTCCTTTTTAATGGGGCTGCTAAGCTTGTTAATGATTGATAAAGTCCACTTGGGCATTGAAATGCGAGCGTTATTGATTGTGGGATTTTTGGGCGCTTTTACAACCTTTTCGACCTTTGCATTTGAAACATTGCTGTATTTGCAGCAGGGACAGCCGGAAAAGGCGCTGATTAATATTTTTGCGAATGTACTTTTAACGTTGACGATGGTTTGGTTTGGATTTTGGGTTGGGCGTCAATTTGAACTGCCCGCTTAATCAAGAAGCGGCAACATCATCTTGGTTGTCTGAATGAACTCAGATTCGCTAATAACCTGAATAGACAGACCTGTACAAAAGTCTCGTTGTCACTTAATTAAGGAATCCCATCATGTCTGATGATGCCAATCTATTAACCACACCTTTATATGAGTTGCATCTTGCCGCCGGAGCAAAGATGGTGCCTTTTGCAGGCTATGCGATGCCTGTTCAATATCCCATGGGGATACTGAAAGAACATCTACATACCCGAAAAAAAGCGGGGTTGTTTGATGTTTCGCATATGGGACAAATCCATTTAAAAGGCGCAGATGCCGCTGCTGCATTAGAGCAACTGGTTCCGGTCGATATAGTGGATTTACCCCGCATGAAGCAACGTTATGCGCTTTTTACCCATGAGCAGGGCGGGGTTTTAGACGATTTGATGGTGACTCGGCTTGAAACGGGGCTGTTTTTAGTCGTCAATGCCGCTTGTAAATCACAAGACATAGCGCATTTGCAAAGACATTTATCTGAGCAGTGTAAAATTGAAGTTTTGGATGATCGAGCCTTGTTAGCTTTGCAAGGACCAGAGGCAAAAACCGTCATGCAAAAGTTGGCACCGGACGTAGCCGACATGACTTTTATGACAGCGAAAAACCTAACCCTTGCGGGGATTGATTGCTTGGTAACTCGATCAGGTTATACTGGTGAAGATGGCTTTGAAATCTCCGTGCCAGCTTTAAAGGCAAAGGAACTCGCACAGCACTTTTTAGCTGAATCCGATGTTGAATGGATCGGGTTAGGCGCGAGAGATTCATTAAGGCTGGAAGCGGGGTTATGCCTTTATGGGCATGAACTCTCGCCCGATATCACTCCTGTTGAAGCAAAATTAAACTGGGCACTCTCCCCTGCAAGACGCGCTAATGGTATTCGTGCTGGCGGTTACTTGGGTGCAGAGACCATTATGAAACAATTTCAGGATGGCGTTGCTCGACAAAGGGTGGGGATTCAGCCAGAAGGGAAAATGCCCGTTAGAGCGGGTGCCGTTTTGCAAAATGGCAGTGGCGAAGTCGTGGGGGTCGTCACCAGTGGGGGGTTTAGCCCAACGCTGAATAGACCGATTGCAGTGGCATTAGTGGACAGCGACGCTGCCGCTGTAGCAACCAAATTGTATGCATCGGTTCGCAATAAAAAAGTGGCTGTTAGCGTGGTCGCTTTACCTTTTGTCAAACAAAATTATTATCGAGGTTAACCCCGCTTATCGATAGCGATTAATCTCATTACAAAGCGGCAAGTACTAAGGCTTGCCAGGGTTTAAATAACAATTGAGGAACAAACAATGAGTGAAATCAAATATACCCAAGATCATGAATGGATTGAAGTCCATGGAGATGGGACTGCGACGATTGGCATAACCGACTTTGCTCAAGAGCAATTAGGGGATCTGGTCTATATTGAAATTCCAGAAGTGGGAACGGAGATTTTTAAAGGGGAAGATGTCTCAGTGATTGAATCCGTCAAAGCCGCCTCAGATTTGGTCGCCCCCGTTTCTGGAACCATTATTGATGTTAATAGTCTGTTAGAAGATGAGCCTGAAAAAGTCAACGATGATGCAAT
The DNA here is from genome assembly GCA_002779995.1 of Piscirickettsiaceae bacterium CG07_land_8_20_14_0_80_44_28. Classification (GTDB taxonomy): domain Bacteria; phylum Pseudomonadota; class Gammaproteobacteria; order Thiomicrospirales; family Thiomicrospiraceae; genus Hydrogenovibrio. The sequence goes on along the minus strand of PEWX01000088.1, from coordinate 5,516 downwards.
GGGCGCTGGCTGGTTTATCAAAGTCGAAATGTCAGATGTCAGCGAATTAGATGATCTGATGGACGAAGCGGCCTATCAAGCCTGTCTTGATTAAGGACGTCTCACATCATCCCCGTTTGAATTTTTAGGTGAAAAAGCATGACCCAATCTTTGCAAAAACTGATCAATCATGACGTGTTTGCCAAGCGTCATATCGGATCGAATGACCAGCAGCAAAACCATCTGCTCCATACGCTTGGGGTGGATTCCTTGGAAGCAATGTTGGATCAGGTGGTACCGGAATCAATTCGGCTTCGCCAACCCATGCAATTGCCCAATGGACTGTCCGAACAAGCAGCATTAAGTCGTTTGGCCAATATAGCAGAGCAAAATACCCTGTTAAAATCCTATATTGGTTTGGGGTTCTATAACACCTTTACACCCGCAGTGATTCAGCGCAATATTTTAGAAAATCCAGCCTGGTATACAGCCTATACGCCTTATCAAGCTGAAATCTCGCAAGGGCGATTGGAAGCCCTGTTAAATTTTCAGACGATGATAGCCGATTTGACGGGGTTTGCCTTAGCCAATGCATCTATGTTGGATGAAGCCAATGCTTGTGCCGAAGCCATGACCCTCTGCCAAAGGGTGAGTCAATCCAAAAGCCAAACATTTTTTGTGTCTCAGCAATGTCATCCCCAAAATATCGAAGTGGTCAAAACCCGTGCTGCTTCGCTGGATATTGAAGTGGTCGTTGGTCATCCATTTGAAGAACTGCCAGGCCTGGACGTTTTTGGTGCTTTATTGGCCTTGCCGGGAAGCAACGGGGTGATTGAAGATTATACGCAAGTGATTGAGCAGCTCCATCAGCAGAAAGCGGTTGTGGCCGTTTGTGCGGATATTTTAGCGCTAACGGTTTTAAAATCGCCTGCAGAAATGGGCGCTGATGTGGCGGTTGGCAATACTCAGCGATTTGGTGTTCCCCTGGGTTACGGTGGCCCGCATGCTGCTTATATGGCCACCAAAGATGACTATAAACGCGCTATGCCAGGGCGATTAATTGGGGTGTCTTTAGATCGCCACGGCAATCGTGCTTATCGCTTGGCGTTGCAAACGCGAGAACAACATATTCGCCGTGAAAAGGCCACTAGCAATATCTGTACAGCACAAGCGTTACTGGCGGTGATGGCCAGCATGTATGCTGTCTATCATGGCCCCGAGGGATTAACGCAAATTGCCAATCGCGTTTTTCAGCTAACCGCTTTATTTGCATATGGATTAAAAAAACTCGGCATAGAGGTGGTTCATCAAGTCTTTTTCGACACGCTTGAAATTCCTGAAACGGCCGTCTCAGATCGACTAGCACTGGCTGAGCAAGCAGGGTTTAATTTGCGTGCAGGGAATGAACGTATTTTTGTTTCATTTGATGAAACCACCGAGCTTGCCGAGTTGGAAACACTTTGGCAGATATTTAACCCTGACGTTTCATTCAGTGCCGAGCAACTTTACGCTGCAACCCAGTTTGATTTGCCATCATCGCTTAAACGTCAAGCGCCTTTGTTGCCTCATGATGTCTTTCACCGGTATCGCTCTGAAACTGAATTAATGCGTTATATGCGCCATTTAGCGGATAAGGATTTGGCATTGGATCGTGCCATGATTCCATTAGGCTCCTGCACCATGAAGCTGAATGCTGCCGCAGAATTAATGTCGATTTCTTGGTCTGCTTGGTCAGGGCTGCATCCGTTTGTGCCACTCGATCAAGCCAAAGGTTATCAACAGCTGATTCAAGAGTTGGAACAGATGCTGTGTGAAACCACCGGTTATGCAGCGGTTTCTTTGCAGCCGAATTCTGGCGCACAAGGCGAGTATGCGGGATTATTGGCGATAAAACATTATCATCAAAGTCGCAATGAATCTCAGCGCAATATCTGTTTAATTCCGGCTTCAGCCCATGGAACCAATCCCGCGTCAGCCCATTTGGCGGGGATGAAAGTGGTGGTGGTTAAAACCGATGAATTCGGCAATATTGACTTAGTTGATCTCAAGCTTAAGTGTGAAAAATATTCACAAACCTTAGCGGCCATGATGATAACTTACCCCTCAACGCATGGCGTCTTTGAAGAAAGCGTGAAGACCGTTTGTGACTGGGTGCATCAGCATGGTGGGCAGGTGTATATTGATGGTGCCAATATGAATGCGATGGTTGGGGTTGCCGCACCTGGGCAATTTGGCGGCGATGTGTCACATTTGAATTTGCATAAGACATTTGCCATTCCCCATGGCGGCGGCGGGCCGGGTGTTGGGCCGGTCGCGGTTGCCAGCCATTTGGCAGAATTTTTACCCAGAACGCCGATACAAGATTCGCCGGTGGGTGCTGTGTGTGCAACGCCTTGGGGAAGTGCCAGTATTTTGCCAATTAGTTGGATGTATATTGTGATGATGGGGCGTGAAGGGCTTTATCAGGCCACTGCCAACGCCATTTTAAATGCGAATTACATCGCGCACCGATTGGCTGAACATTTTCCGATTTTATATCGTTCAAAATCTGGCTGGGTTGCGCATGAATGTATTATTGATTTAAGACCGCTGAAGGTTGAATCGGGTATTACGGTTGATGATGTGGCAAAGCGTTTGATTGATTATGGGTTTCATGCCCCGACCATGTCTTTCCCCGTGGCAGGCACTTTAATGATTGAACCCACCGAATCGGAATCGCAGCAGGAATTAGATCGTTTTTGTGATGCCATGATTCAGATTAAGCAAGAAGTCAATGAGCTGTTGGCCGGTCGTCTGGATGAAGCCGATAACCCTTTAATTAACGCCCCCCATACCGCGCAAGAAGTGATGAGCGATGAATGGTCACATCCTTATTCTCGTCAATTGGCGGCGTATCCGCTAGACAGTTTGCGCCAAGCCAAATATTGGTCACCAGTCGGCCGAGTAGATAATGTCTATGGTGATAAAAATTTAATCTGTCATTGCCCGTCTATGGCCGATTATGCCGAATAAGTGGGCTGCAAAGGAGATGATATAAAACAGGCTATCGTCATTCGTGTTTTGGGTGAAGATTCACCAGGCCTGGTCGAATCTTTATCAAAACGGATGGTCGCACACCAGGGAGACTGGGTAGAAAGTCGCATGGCCAGTTTAGTGGGGCAATTTGCAGTTGATTTACCGGTTGATCAGGTTTTGTCATTACCTAAGCAATTGAAACCATTACAAATGAACGGATTGTGGATATTGAATTTCTAGCATCTGAATAACCAACCGCCTGCGGAGCCATTCAGAAACTGTTAAAATAATCGATTATTTTTAGGACGGCAATTTTGCAGTATTCGCAATGGCGTCAAAACAAAAGAGTAAAGAATCATCATGTTAGATGCAAAAAAATTAAGAACAGATTTACAGGCCGTTGCCGCCAAATTAAAAACCAGAGGGTTTGAATTAGACACCGCAGCCATTGAAACGCTGGAAAGCCAACGTAAAGCCCTGCAAGTGGATGCTCAAAACCTGCAAGCGGAGCGTAATGCTCGATCCAAAGAAATTGGTAAAGCCAAAGCATCCGGCGCCGATATTCAACCGTTATTGGATGTGGTGGCTGACTTAGGCGACCAGTTAAAACAGGCCGAAACCGCCGCTGACGACATTCAGCAACAAATAGAAGACATCTATGCCGGCATTCCTAATTTACCTCACGACTCCACGCCGGTAGGGCTTGAAGAAAGCGATAATGTCGAAATTCGTAAATGGGGCGAGCCGACACAGTTTAATTATCAACCTTTAGATCATGTTGCGTTTTCTGAGGTGAGAGGTTGGTATGACAATGATGCCGCCGTTAAAATTGCTTCTTCACGTTTTTCAGTATTGAAAGGCCCAATGGCGAAACTGCAAAGAGCCTTAACGCAGTTTATGTTAGATATGCATACCGAAGCAGGCTATGAAGAGGTTTATGTGCCTTTTTTGGTCAATCAAGACAGTTTGCGTGGAACGGGTCAATTACCAAAATTTGAAGCAGACTTGTATCGTATTGATAAAAACGAAGCGCATGACACCTCAGATAGAGAACTCTATTTGATTCCCACCGCAGAAGTCCCTGTGACCAATTTATATCGTGATGAAATCATTGATGCTGCCAATTTACCGATTAAATTAACGGCTCATACCCCTTGTTTTCGCTCGGAAGCGGGATCCTATGGTCGTGACACCAAAGGCCTGATTCGTCAACATCAATTTGAGAAAGTCGAGATGGTTCAGTTGGTCGAGCCTGAAACGTCTTATCAAGCGCTTGAAGAATTAACTCAACAAGCAGAGCAGGTTTTACAAGCACTTGAATTACCTTATCGAGTCATGGCTCTGTGTACCGGTGATATTGGCTTCTCGGCCGCCAAAACCTATGACTTAGAAGTGTGGTTGCCGGGTCAATCAGCTTATCGAGAGATTTCTTCTTGTTCTAACTTTGAAGATTTTCAAGCCAGACGCTTAAAAGCCCGTTTCCGCAGTGGCCAAGAAAAACCACAGCTGGTTCATACCTTGAATGGCTCTGGTCTAGCAGTTGGGCGCACTTTAGTTGCCGTGATAGAAAATTATCAAAATGAAGATGGAACGCTTCGCGTTCCCAAAGCGTTACGACCTTATCTAGGGGGGCTAGAGGTTCTTTGATCTTGCCCTATAAACCCAAAAACCGCCAGGCCTGGCGGTTTTGAGTGATTAAATGCTCTGTAGGGGGTTAAGCTTTCTTTAAAAAGGCTGCTACTAAGACAATTTGCGTTCCATTGACTTTGCCTTCGATGTGCAAAGGGTTGTCAGTTAAATGAATGTTTTTAACCAAAGTACCACGCTTAGCGGTAAAGCCTGCGCCTTTAACGTCTAAATCTTTAATTAATGTGACATCATCGCCTTCACTTAAGATCGTACCATTACTGTCTTTGTGAATGATGTTATCCTCATCGTCGGCTGCTAATCCGGCTTCAGCCCATTGTCTAGTGTCGTCTTCCATATACATTATGTCGAGTAAATCTTGTGGCCAACCTTCGGTACGTAAGGCATGCAATAGACGATATGCCATCACTTGAACCGCCGGCACTTGTGACCACATGCTGTCGTTTAAACAGCGCCAGTGGTTCGCATCCATGGTATCCGGCGCTTCAATTTGGCTACGACAGGTTTCACAAACCACAATGCTTTGGTCGTCAGAACCATCTGATGGCGGCACTTCGATCGCAGATAGATTTTGATCTGATCCGCAAAGTTCACATTTGTGTTGACTTCTTTCTAATAACTTTTGAGTAATAGACATGGCTTTTTTCCTTTAAGTGAAGCGCACTTATTATGCACAAAATCACTAAAATTTAAAGGTCTGGTTTCTCCGTAAAAATAAGAGAAGACTTGTTCCCATCTCGTGTAAAAGGTTTTTATAAGTCGAATTTATAGCGCTAGGCTAGCAGCTTGTCGGACTTTCCGACCGTAAAATGTTAAACTCGCTAGGTATTTAAAATCCCCGAGAAAGTGAAAAATTCATGAGCGATAAGTTCCGC
>PEWX01000047.1 GCA_002779995.1 Piscirickettsiaceae bacterium CG07_land_8_20_14_0_80_44_28 | reverse complement strand
CGGTTAACGCACGCCAAAGATAATAATATCAGGTACAATTTATCCACCGATAATTGACCCAAAATCAAGGTTTAACACGATGGATATTTTTCAGAAACTCTTTTTATATTTAGGCGCCGCCATTGCTGCATGTTTTTTATTGGTGGTATTGATCGTATTAGGAACCGCTGAAAATGGCCAACTCTCAGTCGAGGGTTTACAGCATCTCTCAGAACCACTCCGTTCATTTTATGCGTTTTTTCAATGGTTTGTTTATATCTGGCTCGCCAGTGGATTAGTCTTATTGTTAAGATTTTTGAAACGAATATTGGGACGTTAACTTAAATGCAAATTCAATGGTACCCTGGTCACATGCACAAGGCACAAAAAGCCGTGCGTGACATTCTGCCACAAGTCGATTTAATTATTGAAGTACTGGATGCCCGCATCCCCTTCAGTAGTGAAAACCCAATGATTGCTCAACTGCGTGGCGACAAACCGACTTTAAAGATTTTAAATAAATCCGACTTAGCAGATACTGAAAAAGTCAAACAATGGCAAGATTACTTTGCAGCAGATAAAACCATTCATACTTTAACCCTCAATGTCCAACAAGCTGACCGAAAGGAACGCATCTTAACCCAAATAAAAAAAATGATTCCTCGCCCAACAGATTCGGTCAAAATCATTCATGCTTTAATATTAGGCATACCCAATGTCGGGAAATCAACACTCATCAATGCATTGGCGAATCGTACCATTGCCAAAACCGGCAATGAACCGGCTGTCACTAAAATATTACAACGTATCAAGCTGGATAAGGGTATTACCCTTTTTGATTCACCGGGTTTATTGTGGCCAAATATTGAAAATAGCCATTCCGGTTATCGCCTAGCGATAACCGGTGGCATTAAAGAAACCGCATTTGAGCTACCCGATATTGCCAGTTATGCCGCTGAATATTGGCTACAAAACTACCCCGAACAGCTAAAACAACGTTACCAATTAGATGAACTGCCGACTGAAGGCTCTTCACCCGAGATCACTTTCCTCGAACAGATTGGCAAAGATCGCGGATGCTTGGTTTCAGGCGGCCGCATTAATTTAGATAAGATCTCTCGCATCTTTATTAATGAACTACGTGAAGGCCTGTTAGGTCCTTTTTGCTTAGAATTGCCTGAAAATAAAACCACAGAAACCCAACAATTAGAAGAACAACGTAAAATCAAAGCCGCCAACAAACAAGCACGTTTAGACGCCAGAAAGAAAAAACAACAAAAACGCCGCCATTAACAATGGACAGCATAATGATCGGTTAAAGAGGAAAAGAATATGTTGAGTTATCAACACGGTTATCATGCCGGCAATTTTGCTGATGTTCTCAAACACAGTGTGAGCATTCAAATTCTCAATTATCTAACTCAAAAATCCAAACCCCTGTTTTATTTAGATACCCATGCCGGATGTGGCGCCTTTCGATTGACGGGTCCCCAAGCACAAAAAAATAAAGAATATGAAACGGGAATTAGTCGACTTTGGCAAGGTTCAGCACAAGAGCCCACCTTAATCAGCGACTATCTTCACTGGATAAAAACATTTAACCAAACAACAACCCTCACTCATTACCCGGGATCGCCTTGGCTAGCGCAACAAATATTGAGGCCACAAGACCGACTGGCACTTTATGAACGCCACCCGAGGGAGTATCAACGCTTACAACAAAACATGAGGAATGATGCTCGGATAAAGACTTACCAAACGGATGGATTTCAGGCTTGCTTAAGTCAATTACCCCCTCGTGAAAAACGAGGCTACATCCTAATGGATCCCTCTTACGAGGTTAAGCAAGATTATCAAACGGTCGTTGAAGTTCTGAAAAAGGCACACCGTAAATTCTCGCAAGGCACCTATGCCTTATGGTATCCCGTCGTTGACCGCTTTCGAATAAATCAACTGGAAAAAGCTTTTATCTTAAGTGGGATACAAAACATTCAATTATATGAACTGGGTATCAAGCAAGACAGTGCCCAAGGCATGACTTCCAGCGGCATGATTGTGATCAACCCGCCTTGGACGCTATTAAAAACAATGAAAACAGAATTACCGATTTTATCGAGACGGATAAGCGATTCAGATGGATTTTTTCGCGTAGAACAACTGGTGGCAGAATAAAATAATGAGACCTTCGCATGAGTGGGGCGCGAAACGCAGCTAATAGCCGGCTATTGGCCAGTTTTTTAACGAAAATATGGGGAATTTTAACCCTTTTTATTCGTGACGCCATCTCGTGCAAAGGTCTCTATGGGCAAGCAATTACCGTTATTTTTTTAAATACTCATTGGCAATCTCTATGGCTTCCGTTGCATCTAAGCCTTGATGCATAAAGTCATAAGCGACCTGCTGTGTTTCCGTTAAAAAACGCGTTTCAAAATCGGCAATTAACGTGCGCCAAGCCAACTTATCTGCTGAGTCTTCTGGCGTATGAGCCAACAATTTTGCTAAGGTCGCAAAGGCAACCGTACTATCATTCATTTGTTGCAGATACACTCTAAAATCAGAAAATTCTTCTTTTAACTCTTGTAATTTTGTCTCATTATCTAAAGGGCAATTAAATAGGTTTTCAACCGTGTTTAAAAACCGCATCACTTCTTTCTGATTCTCTTCAGATTGCGTCACGGCTAGATTCAATGCCATGCTGGCTTCTTGGAAGTCTGCCTCATCTTTTGATAAAGCCGAACCGTCCTCTAAAAAATTGAACTCAGAGAGTTTTGATGCCTGCATAGACACCAAGGCGGTATTGGCATCTGTCATAACAAGGCGGTGATGCGCCAACAATTGACCACTGGTGACTTGTGCGATGTGACAACCACACAAATATTGACCCGATTCACCGGGTCTAAGATGAACCACTTCAACGCCTTCAAGACAGTACATTTCATCTGTCTGTTCATTTCTAACCCTTAGGCTCAATTGCTGATTAGGCAGAAATAAATCGGGATCCTCAATATAAAATCCTAACCCCGTTAAATTCACATCTGCACCAACGAATGCAGCTGAAAAGGCTTCATCTTCATGATTGGTTACCAGAAATGGTCGGTCAAATCGCACAGATTGTCTTTGTTCAAGATCCATTTGAATCATGATTGCCTCCCATTTTGCAATTTGATTGTAGGGCCTTATTTAAATCCCAAAGCATCGCTCTCTTCCTGTGGTATCCAGCCTAAGCGGCTTCGGACTTTTAACGATTGAATATTCCGTAAAATCGGCATCACAGTGATAATTCCCCAGAGTATTTGATACCCATGCCAACCAATGCTTGACGGCTGTTTCGACCACCAACGGTTATTCACGCCAAAATGTTTGGTTTTAAAAACCAAATGAATCGCTAATCGCCAATATTGGATTGCATATCGAATTTGAGTTTTATTCACAGCGGTTTCCTTACTTTTTTCCAGTCTCATTGCTCATGCAAAGGTTTCACTTTAAATGTCCGTATTTTTTCAGAAAATCTTCTAACATTTGTTGATCAACGCCGCCGGTTCTCGCCGCAATGACTTCACCGGAAGGCGATACCATATAACTTGTCGGCAACCCTCGTAGAGGACCAAACGGTGTGGTTTTATTATCAATCACACCTTTTGGACGCACCACCGGAAATTTAATCATTTGCTCATCCAAAAAAGTTTGTACTTTGTCGACTGAAACCTGCTCATAATTCACACCCAGTACGATAGCATCTTTATCCTTATGCGCTTCATGAAAAAAACTGAGTTCCGGCATTTCAACCAAGCAAGGCGGACACCAAGTCGCCCAGTAATTGACAACAACCCACTTACCTCGATAATCTGATAACTTGACCGTTTGTCCATCCATTGTCTTAAATTCAACATCCGTTGCCGCTTGCACGGGCAACACTAAGACGGAAATAACCAACATCCAAGTGGCAACAACACCTAATCGTAAATAATTCATCTCTTTTTTATCCTAATGAAACCTTTGCCTGAGTGGGGCGCGAAACAAAAATTTTTAACCATTTTTATTCGTGCCCCATCTCGTGCAAAGGTCTTCTAATATTTAATGCGACCATTTTTTAGGTAATGCTTAAAATATGCTTCACAAAAGGCAATGTCATACGTCTTTTTTCAACAAACGATGCCTGTTCTAGCAATTTCAGTACGGATAACAGCTCTTGTAAATCATTTGAAAACTGTTTCACCAAATAATTACCGACTTCAATTGGCAACTCGAACCCCAATTTCAACGCATGCCGTTGCAATGCCATAACAATATCTTGCTTACGGGTCAAAGGCTTTAAAGCGATTGGCATAATCGACATCAAGGCTTGCAGCCACTCTGAAGAGGCGATCGACCAAGATGTAATTTCATCACGCCCCGACATCACAACTTGATGCCCCAATACTTTGGCTCGCATAATTAAATTGGTCAAGGCGCCCTCCCAGTCTCGATCACCCAGAACGGCATCCACATCATCCAAACAGACTAAAGGCGTCTGCTCTAAACCATTCAATACATCAGCGATCAGTGGCAAGCTGGCGTCTGCTAAGGGCAAATAAACACTGGCTCTATTTCTTTCAGTCACAAATCGACAGGCTGCTTGCAATAAATGGGTCTTACCTGTGCCAGCTTCACCAAATAAATAAAAAGACTCATCGCTATACTGATCTGCCAAACTTTTTTGAAACTGCGACAACTTAAAGGCAACGCTTTCTTCTTCTGCGATATAGGTATCAAAACACACTTCCTGTCTTAACCCAATCTTTAAAGGCAATTGCACAAACATTTCTTATAGCCTCCTACTGCACGCCAGAATCATCGACTTGCCATTGAAAATCAATGCGCCCAATTAAAGCATTATCATCCACTAATTTTAAAAATTCAAAGGCTTGTAAACGCGCCAATAAATGTGTGTAACTCCCTTGATAATCGGCTTCAAATGTCGCCCTTGTCCCCTTTAGACTCATTAATTTTACTTGATGCACCATCGGTTTTATCTTTCGCAAAAGGGTTTCAAGCCGGGTAATTTTTGCTGCCGAATCAATATTTTCAAACCGTAACGTAACTGCCCCTAAAAAGTCGGCTTGCTGACGGTAGGTGGCTGAATAGGCCTGTATCAACGTTAAAAAAACCTGATCATAAAATCTATTAGCCGAGTCAAACTCCATATCCTTTACCAAGGGAATCACACTTTCACCACTGCGACTAAACAATTGCCACTTATAATGCTGACGCCCGTTCACCAAAGATTCTACCTGAAAACTTAATAAATAGTCCGCTGGGCTGCTCTGCATTCTATCCGCCACAGCTTGACTGTGATTTTGGCCTTCCGGATAAACCCAAGTCTGACCGGTATCATCTAATTCAATCGGTAAACCCAACTGTTCAGCAGTATGCCGAAAATCCATATTAGCCGCATAATCGAGATTTTGAGACGTTAGTTTAACCAGTGTTCCTGCCATCAACCGGGACCCCATTACCAGCGTGGTTGGTCGATTCTGATAAGGCCAACTAACCCAACCATGTTTTTGAAAGGTTTGATACAGTCGCCCTTCGTCAAACTGAAATATCAAATAAGTCCCGACCTTAACCCCTTCAATTTCATAAGGTTCATACCGATAACTTTTTAGCCAAGTTTTAGGTTGATTGAGTAAATTAATAACGTCAGCCTGCTTCAGAATATCCTCACTCCCTGTCAAGCGCGTTAATACCCGTTTCATCGCATCTTGCAGAACGGCATCAAAAGAAGCTGTTGAGCGAACACTCTCGCCATCCTCTTGCAAGACTTTAATTTCAAATAAATTGGGGGGTTTTCTCTCAACAACACTCGACTCAGCAAGGGCATAACCCTGCAAACACCAGCCCATTGCAATAAAAATACCACGCAAGAGAAAACTTCTCATAATCACTCCATCATTTTTAGTTACAATATGTTATCCGATTTTGCCGACAATCTCTGGTTAATTCTTATTTCTTGTTGGCGCTATTTTCATAGTGAGGCCGCCTAAACAGCGACAGATTTCCTGTTTAAATTGAGTCTCTTAAAAAAAGTTACGACACAATCATATGACAAAAAATACCCCTTCTATTAGCTATAAAGATGCTGGCGTTGACATAGACGCTGGCAATGCCCTTGTTGAAGCCATTAAACCCATTGCAAAAGCCACCGCTCGACCTGAAGTCTCAACTTCACTGGGTGGATTTGGTGCCTTATTTGAACTTCCCATGGATAAATATAAAAATCCTTTGTTGGTTTCCGGAACGGATGGCGTTGGCACCAAACTACGATTAGCGATTGAAAGTGGTAAACATGATCAAGTTGGTATCGACCTGGTTGCCATGTGCGTTAACGACTTAATTGTGCAAGGAGCAGAGCCACTATTCTTTCTGGACTATTATGCAACCGGGAAGCTCGACATCTACACGGCAAGGGATGTGGTTAAAGGCATCGGCGAAGGCTGTCAACAATCCGGGTGCGCGTTGATTGGGGGTGAAACCGCTGAAATGCCAGGCATGTACCCGGATGGCGATTATGACCTTGCTGGATTTTGTGTCGGCATCGTTGAAAAAGCGGATTTAATTGATGGCCAAAAAGTCAAAGCCGGGGATGTGCTTCTGGGGCTTGCTTCTTCTGGACCTCACTCCAATGGTTATTCACTGATTCGTAAAATTATTGAAGTCAATGGCACCCAACTTCATCAAGACTGTGATGGACAGCCTTTAATTGACGCACTCATGGCACCGACCAAAATTTATGTAAAATCCATTTTGGCGCTGATGAAACAGGTTGAGATTCATGCCATATCCCACATTACCGGTGGTGGCTTACTGGAAAATCTTCCGAGAGTGATTCCCGACCATACCCAAGCGATAATCGACTCAACAAGCTGGGAAAGACCGGCAGTATTTGATTGGATTCAAGAACATGGCAATGTTGAATTCCTTGAAATGCACCGTACTCTAAACTGTGGCATTGGTATGGTCGTGGTTGTCAGCGCCGAAAACCAGCAGGCCGCAATCGACTGTTTAACTGCCCAAGGCGAAACCGTTAGCATTATTGGTCAAATTGAACAAGCAGAAACACAAGCGCCAAGTGTTCAATTGCGCTAATACGGGATATGATCACTTTTGTCTATGAACCCGACATCTAAAATGCGAATTGCGGTGCTGATCTCAGGAACCGGTTCCAATTTACAAGCTTTAATTGACCATCAGCCCAGCGCACACTATCAAATCGGATGTGTGCTGTCCAATCGCCCAGACGCCAAGGGAATTACCTTTGCACAACAGGCCGGCATTGCCACAGAGATTTTAGATCATACCCAGTTTGATACCCGTGAAGCCTTTGATGAGGGCATGATTGCCGCTCTGTCTCGCCACCAAATCGATGCGATTGTATTAGCTGGGTTTATGCGTATACTGACCCGGGGGTTTGTCAATCACTATCTTGGCAAAATGCTCAACATTCACCCTTCTCTTTTACCCAAATATCCTGGGCTAAACACCCACCAACGCGCTTTAGATGCTCAAGATACCGAACATGGTATTAGCATTCATTTTGTGACGCCTGAATTGGACGGTGGCCCTGTCATTTGTCAATCAAAGTTTCAAATTCATACAGATGACACAGTAGAAACCCTGCAAAAGAAAGCTCACTACTATGAACATCAATCCTATTGGCAAGTGGTTGAATGGCTGGCAACAGGCGAAATCACCTTAAAAAATGGCCAGGCCTGGCTAAAAAACCAACCTTTAACCACCCCTATTGAACTCAATAGCATGAAACAATCGGAATCCATTTCATGATATTGCCGCTAAACGGATTTCAATATGCCGGTCCGGTTCGCATTATTTTCGCCGTGCTGATCAGTATTTTTGCCAGCGCGGCTAAAAGCCAACCCCTACCTGAATTTAAAGCTCACTTTGATATTTGGGTAATGGGGTTTAATATCGGCGAAGCTGAACACAAGCTGTCCTGCCAGCAACAAGATTGTGAGCTCACCAGCATTGCCGAACCCCCGGGTTGGGTTAAACGCTTTATTAATGAATCCGCTGTTGAAAAGATCAAAATTCAGCAATCACCAACCGAATTCAAGTGGTTAGCTTACAAAAAATTTCTCACCCGCCGAAAAAGCGGTGACACCATTAACAAAACCGAAACGCTTGTTCGCGACCTAGAAAACAATCAAATCCAATACCTTGAAGAACAACGCGCTTGGCCGAATCCAAAACAGGTGTATGACGTTATTTCCATCACCTATGGCATACAATTTTTGGTGGTCAATGGAAAACCGCTCACCGATCTGTATCTGCAAGACACCAAAGGTCAGCAAAAACTGAAGTTTTCTACCCTCGCCAAGTCTGAAAAAATCAGCTTAGCGTTTAAAGGGCGCGCACAAACCAAACGCTATGATTTTCACAATGATAAAATTGATGCCAAACTCTGGTTAATGCCCAGCCTTAACCACTTTCCGGTTAGAATCATTGTATTCAATAAAGAAACCGACCGAAAAATCGAATTAGAACTTAACCAAAAGCCGAAAAAACCATGAAACTGAGCGACCGTGACATTATCCAACATCTAAAAATCGGTAAAATTGGCATAGATCCCATGCCGGAACAACACAAAATTAAGGGCATCAGCGTTGATTTAAGGTTGGCCGATAAATTTCGGGTTTTTAATGACCACACGGCTCCTTTTATTGATTTAAGCGGGCCATCAGAACAAATGCAAAAAATCATGGATCGAATCATGGGGGATGAAGTGGTCATTCCTGAAGGTGAGGCCTTTTTCTTACATCCGGGGGAACTCGCACTGGCCTCCACGTTTGAAACCGTCTCTATCCCGGATGACTTGGTCGGCTGGTTAGATGGACGTTCCAGTCTCGCACGCTTAGGTTTAATGGTACATGTGACAGCTCACCGCATTGATCCGGGCTGGGAAGGTCAAATCGTGTTGGAGATTTTCAACAGTGGTAAATTACCGCTTGCACTACGCCCCGGCATGGATATTTGTGCCCTCAATTTCGAAACCCTATCCAGTGCCGCCATCAAACCCTACAATAAAAGAGCCGATGCCAAATACCGAAACCAAAGAGGCCCGACCTCTAGTCGAATTACCCAAGACACTCAGCTTGCTTATAATGAGCGTCAACTGGATCTTTTACCTTAAAAGCTTTCATTCCATTCATATTTTAGGGATGAAGCCCTGCCTTTAAACGTTTAAAATAGCGTTAAAAACCACCAGGCCTGGTGGTTTTTAATTAAAACCGCACAGGAATCACACCATGCAAATCTTAAAAAAACTCTTTGCAACGCAATTACCTGAAACCGAACAAACCATATTGGCACAAAGTCTGGCAGCATTAACATTTGAGACCTTAGTGGATGGTAGTTTTTCCGAAAAAAACATTACCTCTACCAGCTTAAAAAAAGGCACGCTTTCTCTGAAACTAACCTTGCCTTTTGCAGCAAAAAGCTTATGGCCTGCCATTCATCAAAAACTACAAAAAAACCTAACAGATCAATCTGACATCATTAATCAAGTAGATTGCGTGTTTGAAACTGAAATTCAGGCTCATGCAGTTCAAGGTTCCGTGCAGCCGTTAAAAGGGGTTAAAAATATTATTGCGGTTGCATCAGCTAAAGGCGGCGTTGGCAAATCCACCACCAGCGTTAATCTCGCACTCGCATTACAGAGTGAAGGTGCTAAAGTGGGTATTTTAGACGCAGACATCTATGGCCCTAGCATTCCAACCATGCTGGGTGTTCATGACAAACCTGAAACAAAAGATGGCAAAACCATGGAACCGATATCGGCTTATGATATTCAATTGATGTCCATTGGCTTTTTAATCAACCCGGAAGACGCGATGATTTGGCGTGGGCCTATGGTCACGTCAACCTTGACCCAGCTGTTAAAAGAAACCAACTGGTCAGACTTAGACTATTTAATTATTGATTTACCCCCCGGAACCGGTGATGTACAACTGACCTTATCTCAACAAATCCCGGTGACAGGCGCGATAATCGTCACCACGCCACAAGAAGTGGCACTGATTGATGCACGTAAAGGCTTACAAATGTTTAATAAGGTCAATATTCCGGTATTGGGCGTTGTGGAAAATATGAGCACACACATTTGTGGACAATGCGGTCATGAAGAAGCGATTTTTGGTTGCGACGGCGGTGCATCATTAGCCCAAGAACATCAGGTAACCTTTTTGGGTGCACTGCCATTAGATGCCCATATTCGCCAAAGTATGGATGTGGGTGAACCAACGGTTATCCAAGATCCCTTAGGGGCGTTAACCCAAAAATATCGTGCCATCGCCACTCAGGTTTCAAGCGCCATCGCATTAAAACGACGTGATTATGGCCACGCCTTTCCAAATATTGTTATCGAACCCGCTGGTTCCTAGCGAGGGCAACAAAAGCGAACTACTGCCCCTGCATTATTTGCATCGCTTTTTGACGCAACGCCGTGATCTTCTTCATCTGCTCTTCCAGTCTTACAATTAAAGATTGGCCGGATTCACCCGACTGCTCAATGGCGGTGCGAAGATTCTGTTGTAAAGCTTCAGCTTGCTTTTGTATCTCTGGATTTTGAAAAGCATCTCTTTGACGTTTTTGGAAAGTTTGCTGTTTGGCTTGGAAGGATTCAATTTGTTGCTGGGTTGGCTGCTCTTTAGCATTTTGATATTGCTCAACCAACTGATTTAATGAGGCTAATTCTTTTTCAGCATTATAGTTCTCATCCGACATAGCATCGGAAATATTTTTTTGCAACCCATCTCTTTGTGCTTTTAGCTTTGGATTATCTTGATACACTTTTTGCTGAATTTTGCGAAGTGCCTGCTGGGTTTGCTGTAGTGACTGTTGAGCCTGTTGCAACTCCATCATGATGGCTTTTTGCTCTTCATTGAGCTTTGGCATTTGGCGTGCATTTTCGGCTGGTGCGCTCTGTTGCGCCTGTAAGGAAACGGGCGCCGAAATCCACATGATGCTTGACAGAACACTGAACGCTAATGTTTTTTTAAAAAACATAAAAATCCTTTTCTTTTTTTAGAGAACATGGATAAAAATCCTTCTTTAACCACAAAATCTAAAACGATTAAAATAATAAAAATGCTAAGCTACCATAATCATTTTTAAAATAAAAGTTTTCTTTAAAATGAGTCAGACTTCCTAAAGGGTCAGCCCAAAACAACCAGGCCTGCCTTAAACACGCTAATATAGCGTAACCCCTTATTTTGACAGAGGAATTTCGACTTCAATCGAATTGACATTTACTTTCTTGTCGCCCGCTTGTACCCCAAATTTGATTTGCATGGATTTTTCACTGGCACCCAACTCCAAATGAACGCCTTGCTCATCATGACCTTTATAGCCATAATTTAATTCTGTTGAACGCTCTTGATCGGTAGATGATCCAATCTCTGTGGAAAAACTTTCCTCTAATTCATCGACGATCAATTGCGGTCCGATGGTGTTTGATTTCTCAATCATCGGCACCATATCCAAATTAAGCATCTCAGGTGCAGGTTTCAACGGCAGTACAGTCTCAGGGGAGACCGCTTCTAAAGTCCCCCCCGGAGTTTCTTGAGATTGCCGTGCCTTTTTTATCTCTGGGAGATTGGCAACCTGCTCCGAGCGTTGCAACCTATCATAAAAAAACCAAATTAGTCCCAGTAAAATCAACACTATTATGGTGATAAAAAAGTAACGATACCAAGCGGAAAAGCCGTCTTTTCGATCAGGATTGTTGTAGGGTTGAACCGTCATTTTATTTTACACCTCGAATCAAACAAGTCACCTAATGAAGGGTTAAATGATTAAAATAATCAGACTAGGAGCCTAACCGAAAAAATAGACCATAAGGAATTTCAACCAAATGTTTGGTATTGAACAATGGGCATTAATGGCCTACGCACTCAATTTACTACTGGTGTTAAGCATCTTGTTTTTCATGCTGTATCAAAGACGCTCACCGCAAAGCTTAACCACCTGGGGACTAACGCTATTCTTACTCCCCTTTTTTGGCGTTTTATTATATTTGGTATTAGGTTCTCGAAAATTACTTTATAAAAAAAACAAACCCAATATCTTATTACAAACGCTAGAAGAGGATTCCTTTTCCGGTCGTCCGACTTCTCAGCTTGCAAACGCCATGAAACAACTTCTTTATGCCAATCAAATTGATAGCGCTACTCATCAAAACACTCTAGCATTTATTTCCGATCCTGTTATGGCTTATCACCAGCTCCACAATGCCATTCTTAGCGCTAAGACCTCCATTCATATTGAGACCTATGTCTTTGAGCTAGATTCGACAGGCCAGTCAATATTAACGGCTTTAACAGAAAAAGCCAAACAGGGTGTTGAGGTAAGATTATTATTAGATGCGGTAGGAACCTTAAGGCTTTATTTGAATAGCCACCCTCTCAAGGCGTTTAAAAAAGCGGGTGGGCGTTATGGTTTTTTTCAACCCTTATTTAAAGGTTTTTTAAGCAGACAGATGAATCTTCGAAACCACCGAAAACTCTTTATTTTTGACGGCAAAACCGCCTTTACCGGCGGCATGAATCTCTCACATGACTATATGGGGGAAATGCCTGACACCACGAACAATCCATTCTGGATTGATACCCTGTTTAAACTGACTGGCTCAGTGGTCAATCACCACCAAACCATTTTTAATGAAGATTGGTTTTATACCAGTCAAGAAAAACTGATCCATCATCCCCAAAGCCCCCCTCTCAATAAAGCTGATAAACCAACAAGCATTCTCACCATACCGTCTGGTCCGGACATTAACAGTGATGCACTTTTTGAAAGCCTACTCTTAAGCATTCATGCCGCCCAAAAAAAACTCATCATCGCAACCCCTTACTTCATTCCAGACAGTGCGATTATGAATGCGTTAATGATGGCCATTAAACGCGGTGTTGCTGTTTGTCTTATCACCAATCAAACGTCGGATCATTTAATATTTGACTTAGGGAGTGCATCTTTTATCCGTCAGCTACGAGAAGCAGGCGGCAAAATTTACTGTTTTCCAACTCAAATCATGCATGCCAAATTAATGATCATCGATAATCAAGCTGCTTTTTTCGGATCCGCAAATTTAGACTATCGCTCCTTGTTTTTAAACTATGAAATCAGCCATTTTATTGCCGACAAAGCAGTCATTGAAAAACTCACTACATGGACTGAAATGAAAATACAACAATCACACCCTTATCGACCTCACTCAAACAAAGTGCATCGTTTTTTTGAAAACCTGACCCGGGTTTTTGCGCCCTTATTATAGGTAAATGGCTTAAATGTATAAACCGAACATCACGCCCATCTCATTGATTCCGGCCAATGTGACGCACTTACCCAATCCATTTCGATTAATTACATGGAATTGCCACAAAGTCAATTTTACTCAGCATCACCATCAGCCGATTGAAAAGCTGCTCAACATTCCTTCGCCTCACATATTATCCTTACAGGAGGCAACCTTAATTCGGGAGCAACCTCTTTTTTTTCAATTACCCTATGTGATGACCCCCAATATTCAAACGCGTCGGAACCTGTATGGCGTTTTAACCGCTTCCTCTCATCACTTCTATCCATTGCGCCAACAACTTACCCAGAGTCGAGAGCTGGGGTGCCTAACCTATAAAGCATCATTAGTGACCTTACACCCTTTAGCCAATGGCGAAGTACTGACCCATCTGAATATCCACGCCATTAACTTTGTGCCCCACCTGCTGTTTAAACGTGAAATGGAGTCGGTATGGGCATTACTCAAACAACAAACAGGACCGATGATTCTCAGTGGAGACTTCAATACATGGAACCAAAAACGGGTTAAAACCCTGTTTCAAATCATTCAAGCTTTAAACTTAAAAACGGTGACTTATCCTGACCACCGACCCATCAAAACCTTAAATCGACAACCATTAGACTACATCTTCTATAGAGGATTGGAAATTAAACAAGCGCTAGCACTTCATGTTGCCAATATTTCCGATCATAACCCTTTGATCGTTGATTTTAACCTTTCCTAAAATTCGTCACCGTTTGTTTATTGTCTTAAAAAAAGCGATAATGTCAGCCTAAAAAATTGACGACACCTCATCACATCACATCACCCCTAACAGGAGGTTGCCAAAACTATGAAAATACGTCAACTCTTTGATTATGACACTTGGACCTACACCTACATTCTGTGGGATAAAACCACACTTGAAGCAGCCATTATTGATTCTGTTCTTGAAAATGCGCAAAGAGACGCTAACCACCTAAAAGAACTCGGTGTCGCGGTTAAATATCTGCTTGAAACCCACATCCATGCAGACCACATTACCGGTGCCGGGAAATTGCGCAATCAAGTTGGCGGACAACTGGTCGTTCATAAAAATTCAGGTTCTGAATGTGCAGATATTTTGGCTGAGGAAGGAGATATTTTTTATTTAGGCGGACACCCCATTAACGTCATCCACACGCCAGGGCATACCAATAACGACATCAGTTACCATATTGAGGGTGCTGTCTTCACGGGTGATACGCTATTGGTCAGAGACTGCGGTCGAACCGATTTTCAACTGGGCAGCAATCAAGCCATGTATGCCTCGTTAACCCAAAAATTGTTTACCCTTCCGGAAGAGACCTTAGTCTTCCCCGCACATGACTATAAAGGGTTTAGCCAAAGTACCATCGGCGAAGAAAAGCAATTTAATCTGCGCGTTGGTCAAGGAAAATCTTATGAGGGTTTCGCGACGATTATGGATGGGCTCAACCTACCAAACCCCAAAAGAATTGATATTTCAGTACCGGGCAATCTAAAGTGCGGTTTAATTGATTAGAGGGCACCTAAAATTAGACAAGCCAAGTTTGGGCAAGTTTTTGTTTAGCGACCTAAACTAAAACTTGCTCAATAAAAATGGTGATGGCTGAACACAATCACAGCCTAAGCGACTTCAATAACCTCAACCTTATACTCTAAGGTTTGATTGGCTAAGGGATGGTTACCATCCAAATAAACTTTATCCTCTTCAATTTCAATAATATTAAAATGAATCAAATTCCCTTCCGGGTCTTCGGTTTCAACAACTTCACCCACCTTTAATTCAACCTGATCATCAAAATTTTCAGGGGATGCGAAGACAATTAAATCTTCACGAGTCACGCCATAGGCTTGTTCCGGTTGCAAAGTGACTTTTGCTTCAAACCCAGGTTCTTCACCCGCTAATAAGGTTTCCAACCCCTCAATAATTTCCCCCTCTCCCTGGATATAATGGACAGGTTCTCCACCAAACGTTGAATCAATCAACTCACCTTTTTCATTTCTCAACTCATAATGAAAGGTCACTTCGCTACCATTTTTAATTCTCATACTTTTCGCCACTCAATTGCATTAAAATAATCTGTGTTAACTTTGTTGGCTATTTTACCCGAAAAACACGATAGGATTACGAGAGAAAACTGCCCATGCGTCAAATTGTATTGGATACAGAAACCACCGGTTTTGACCCGAAGAATGGTGACAAAATTATCGAAATTGGAGCGGTTGAGTTGTATAAACGTAAGCCCACTCAAAACAATTATCATCAATACATTCAACCGGAACGAGATGTTCCAATAGATGCCATCGAAGTTCATGGTATTACCAACGAGTTTTTAATGGATAAGCCCGTGTTTGCGGACATCGTTGAAGCATTTATGGGCTATGTTGCGGGTGCAGAAATCATCATCCATAACGCACCCTTCGATGTTGGTTTTATCAACCATGAATTATCACAACTTTCAAACAATCACTGGGGAAAAATTGAAGACCATTGCACCATTACGGATAGTCTAAAACTGGCTCGAAAAGCATACCCCGGCCAAAGAAACTCTTTAGATGCATTGTGTAAGCGTTTAGGAATTGACAACAGTAATCGTACGCTCCATGGCGCTCTACTGGATTCTGAAATTTTAGCCGATGTTTATCTGACCATGACAGGCGGGCAGACTGACCTGGCTTTAGCCAAAGTTGAGACCCATCAAAATACCTTAACCGCAGCGGATTTTAATAAACCTCGGGATGGCTTAAAAGTCATTCGCGCCAATGCAGATGAACTGGCAGCCCATCAAGATAAGCTGTTGGAACTCAGCAAACATACCGACTCCACCATTACATGGTAAACGTCGGTAAAATTCGGCCAGGCCTGGTCGAATTTGCTATAATTTATCAAACTTTTTTAATGATACTTTGCTTAGGCTCCATCGATCAAATAAAGCAACTTGGCAACCCATTTCAAAGCCCAGCAAAGTATCCATAAAATGACACCATCGCCCATGATAGCCACTCAATACAGGCTATAAAATCATCAATCAATTACAAGAAGAAACAACATCATAATGGAAAAACATTTCGACCCCCAATCAATCGAAACTAAGTGGTATCAAATTTGGGAAAACAGGGGTTACTTTAAACCTCAACCCAGCACAACGGGTAAAACCTATAGCATTATGATTCCCCCACCAAACGTTACAGGCAGTCTCCACATGGGTCACGCTTTTCAAGATACCATTATGGACACTTTAACGCGCTATCATCGAATGCGAGGTGACGAAACCCTTTGGCAACCAGGAACTGACCATGCTGGCATAGCAACTCAAATGGTCGTTGAAAGACAATTAGCGGCTAAAGGGCTTAGCCGTCATGACCTAGGTCGCGACACCTTTACCCAAAAAATTTGGGAGTGGAAAGCAGAATCCGGCGGCACCATCACCCAGCAATTACGTCGTTTAGGCGCATCACCGGACTGGAGCCGAGAAAGATTCACCATGGATGACGGCTTATCTAATGCGGTCAAAGAAGTCTTTGTCAAACTCTATGAAGAAGGACTCATTTATCGCGGCAAGCGACTCGTCAATTGGGATCCGGTCTTACACACTGCCGTTTCTGACTTAGAAGTGCTTTCAGAAGAAGAAATGGGCAGTTTATGGCACATGCGCTACCCATTGTCTGATGGTTCTGGACATTTAGTTGTTGCTACGACCCGCCCCGAAACCTTATTTGGTGACCAAGCCGTAGCCGTCCATCCCGATGACGAGCGCTATCAATCTTTGATCGGTCAAACCATTACCCTTCCTTTGGTAGGACGAGAAATCCCCATTATTGCCGACGACTATGTTGATATGGAATTTGGAACCGGTTGTGTCAAAATCACCCCGGCTCATGATTTTAATGACTACGAAATAGGTAAACGTCATAACCTACCACTGCTAAACATTATGACTATCGATGCGGCACTGAATGAAGCCGTTCCTGAAAAGTACCAAGGACTAGATCGTTATGAAGCCAGAAAGCAAGCGATTAAAGATCTTGAATCAGCCGATTTAATCGAAAAAATTGAACCCCATAAACTCATGGTTCCTCGTGGTGATCGAACGCATGCCGTTATCGAACCTTTTTTAACAGACCAATGGTATGTTGCGGTGCAAGAACTGGCTAAACCCGCCATTGACGCAGTCAAAAATGGCGACATCGAATTTGTGCCCAAAAACTGGGAAAACACCTATTTTGAATGGATGAACAACCTTCAAGATTGGTGTATTTCTCGACAAATTTGGTGGGGACACCGTATCCCTGCTTGGTACGATGATAATGGCAAAGTTTATGTCGCACGAACGGAAGAAGAAGTGAGACGTCAGTATCAACTAGACCCATCCATCAATCTTGTACAAGATGATGATGTCTTAGACACTTGGTTCAGCTCAGCTTTATGGACTTTCTCAACTTTAGGATGGCCTAAAAACACACCAGAACTCAAAAAATTTCATCCAACATCCGTCTTAGTAACCGGGTTTGACATTATCTTTTTCTGGGTAGCACGCATGATCATGATGACCCTAAAATTCACCAATCAAGTTCCCTTTAAGCAAGTGTATGTACACGGGTTGGTTCGCGACGGCGAAGGCCAAAAGATGTCAAAATCAAAAGGCAATGTCCTAGACCCGATCGACTTAATCGATGGGATTGACCTAGAAAGTCTGGTCGCCAAAAGAACCACTGGGATGATGCAACCGGAAAAATCCACCGCCATCGAAAAAGCAACCCGCAAGCAATTTGCACAGGGTATTGATGCCTACGGCACAGATGCGCTCAGATTCACTTTTGCTTCTTTAGCATCAACTGGCCGCGATATTCGATTTGATTTAAACCGTTGTGAAGGCTATCGTAACTTTTGCAATAAACTCTGGAATGCAACCCGCTATGTCCTTATGAACACTGAAGGACAAGATACAGGGAAGGATGAAAGCCTGCAAACCTCATTATCATTAGCAGATCGTTGGATCATTTCTAAGCTACAAAAAGTTGAAGCGGACGTCGCGAAACATTTTAACCAATACCGATTTGATTTAGCTGCAAATAGCTTGTATGAATTTACCTGGAATGAATACTGTGATTGGTATCTCGAACTGGTTAAACCTATCTTAAATTCAAACACCTCTACGAAGGCTGAACAAAGAGGAACCCGTCAAACCTTAGTCAGCGTGCTAGAAACCATTTTACGGTTACTGCATCCTATAACACCCTACATAACAGAAGAAGCTTGGCAAAGTGTTGCGCCCCTCGCAGGTAAAACGGGCAAAACTATTATGCTACAACCTTACCCAGAATCCAATGAAGCTTTAATTGACCCTGTGGCTGAACGTGAGCTTGAATGGGTCAAACAATTCATTATGGGCGTTCGCAAAATCCGATCAGAAATGGATATCGCGCCAAGTAAAAAACTGGATATTTTATTAGCCAACCTCAATGAACAAGATCAACAATGGCTATCACAAAATAAAACCTCATTGACAACCCTAGCAAAACTCAATACCTTAACACAATTAGATAATGAACAATCTGCACCTGAGTCAGCAGTCACCTTGGTAGGAGAAATGAAAATCCTCATTCCTATGGCTGGCTTGATTGATAAAACAGCAGAACTCAATCGTCTTAATAAAGAAATACAAAAACTAGAAGCCGATATCCAACGGGTTACCAACAAACTATCTAATGAAAGCTTTATCGCAAAAGCACCAGAAGCAGTCGTCGAAAAAGAAAAATTAAAATTGGTGGAAACAGAAAAAGCACTTAGCAATCTAAAGGAACAGTATGAAAAAATTAGTCAAATCTAAATCCAACATTCTCCCCCTAATGACCATCAGTGCTGTGCTTACCATTCTCAGCCCCATTGCTGTAGCTGAATCCGAAGCCGGTTACACTAACTATGTCACAGACTCGATTGAGATTCCTTTTAGAAGTCAACCAGGATACAAGTATAAAATTATAAGAATGCTTCGGTCTGGAACCAAAGTCACTGTAATTGATGTCAATGATGACGGTTGGGCAAAGCTGCTCTACAATCACAGAGGTGAAGATATTGAAGGTTGGATGCCTTCTATTTTGCTTCAGGCGCAACCGGTTGCCAGAGAAAAGGTTGCCAACTTAGAAAAAAAGATTGCTCATGTAGAAAAACAACTCAATCAAATCAAACTTGAGAAGAAAACTCTACAAAATCGTTATGATGAAACCGATGAAGCGTTGAAGTTGGCAAAGCAAACCAATTATGAATTAGAAAAACAGCTTGAAGAAATCAAAACACTATCTGGAAATACCATTCAACTTAATGATGAAAACCGTGAAATGGCACAGCGGATTCAAAAGCTTGAAAACGAAAGCACCATTCTTAATGAACAGATAGAACAATCTGAAGACGTCGTTAAGCGTCAGTGGTTCCTAACAGGAGGAGGTGTTCTATTACTAGGACTAATCATCGGCCGACTCTTTAGAATACCCAGTGGACGTAAAAAATGGAACACACTCTAATTGATCAACAATCTACCCGTTTTAAATAAGCCTGCTAAATAGTGGGTTTTTTTGTAAGCGTCCGGCAATCACCCCTATTGCGGCGCCCAATGAAGTGGTGTCAGCTCATGGATTTGGCTGTTCTTTTGTGTTGGCAGGCGTGTGAGTACGTCCTTGAGATAAGCA
>PEWX01000027.1 GCA_002779995.1 Piscirickettsiaceae bacterium CG07_land_8_20_14_0_80_44_28 | reverse complement strand
CACTTTCCCTCTCAAGTCATACACCAGAAATGATCATAACTCCGCAACTCATTAGTAGCTTGTGATGGACAGTATCGAAGTAACTGGATAAGTCACCTTCAATTACCCAACGACCTCTGGTATCTGAAGAGTCCGTTAGTTGTAATTGTACTGTCCGAATCGCATGGTGAACACTGCGCTCAGGTCTAAAGCCATAAGATAACGAGTGAAAATCGTTTTCCCAGATAGGCTCCATTGCCATCAGCATGGCACGTTGTACTATTCTGTCCTTTAAGGTTGGAATACCTAATGGACGCTTGCCATT
Organism: Piscirickettsiaceae bacterium CG07_land_8_20_14_0_80_44_28; assembly: GCA_002779995.1. GTDB lineage: Bacteria > Pseudomonadota > Gammaproteobacteria > Thiomicrospirales > Thiomicrospiraceae > Hydrogenovibrio. The sequence continues at coordinate 1,529 of PEWX01000027.1, read as the reverse complement.
TGCTTTGGGAATATAGACTCGCCTTGCAGGCATGGGTTGATATTCACCAGACAAAAGAGCTTGTCTAATGTCATTAAGGTGAACATCTAGGTTTTCCTGTATGTGAGACTTTGTCATTCCGTCAACTCCGGCCGTTTTAGCGCCTGCAGAAGAAAGCGTGATCCTTGCTGCATGATATAGCCATTCAGGATGACTGATAAGCCTTAGTAATCGATTAACTCGACGTGTCTTATCAGTAGTTGTCCATGTTGCTAATTTACGTTGCATTTCACTGATTATCAAAGGTCTTCACCTCATTAAGGTCAGGTAATTTGCATGCGCAAATCACATTAAACTGCGCTCCTTCGCCATGTAATGGGCTTTCCCCATCTCGGACTACTACGAACGCTCCGCCAGTCTGCATGACATCGGGGTCTGCTCCCTTAGCATTCAATACAAACCTTCCTCGGTTTACCTATTTGAACTCAAACATAGTGGGGTGGATGCCGATCGCAGTCTTTGACCTTATCGTGCTGTAAGGTGGCGGTACTTAAACGAAGATTTGTGATATAACGTTTATCCTTTGATAAATACCTACATGTGATTTATCAAGTCGGTGATACAGTGCCTACTTATAGCTGTATCACAGTACCGCACTGCCTATTAATTCGTGTAGGCAGTGGCGACGTTTCAGCCCATAGATGCGGGTTAATCGGTTCATGTTCTTCATCCGTCCACTACTCAGCTTCGGGAAGCATCTTGGCTTAACGAATTCGCCTCACTTCCCTTTGTCAGCGGGTTACATCACCTCATTAGCATACAATGAGTCACTGCCGCTCAGACTCAGCTACCTTCACAACTAGGTAGCGGTATAAACTTGTTCAACTCCTGTTTCTTGTTTATAAATTTCAAATAGGCTCATGGTTCATTTCAGCAGTTCTTGCTGAAATAAACTCCGAGCACACCATAGGTTACATCACCAACCCAGATCTCATTTGGTTTGTTCGGGCTAAACTGTCGATTAAGATCGTTGGGTATATTTAGGTGTTCTTTTTGTGCTTTTTTATAGCTGTGCTTGGGCAATTGGCAACTAACTAGTTGCAATTGCTTCATCATTTTTCCAGCACGATATCGGGTGATAGGAATTTGTCTATCTTGCGATATTTGAGCAATGGTTCTGGCACCAGCAGAACCGTTACTTTCAGCATGGATTCGCCTGACCATGGCCAGTTCTTTGACTCGCTTGGCGTTTGGTCGTTTGTGACGTTTTTTCCAGTATTTGTAAGTACTACGGTGAACATCAAAGGTTTTGCATAGCCGTTTCACTGAGTAGCGCTCTTGAAGCTTTTTAATGAGGTTCAACTGTTCAGTGAATCCGACATCAAGAGCGCTGTAGCCTTTTTTAAGATATCTTTTTCCTCTTCGAGGTATCGGATACGTTTTTTGAGTTGTTGAATCTCAATCTGTTCGGTCGTTAAGGCACTGGCTTTAGGTGTTTTTCCTTGTCTTTCTTCACGAAGTTGTTTGACCCATTTGTTCATGGTGGAAAG
>PEWX01000118.1:1484-1626 GCA_002779995.1 Piscirickettsiaceae bacterium CG07_land_8_20_14_0_80_44_28 | reverse complement strand
TTTAATCAATGATGCACCAAACATTAACCATGATGATCATCATCGTCATCACCATACTCCTTCTCATCATCATCCCCTTTAATTTGGATAGAGGGAAGGGTGCCCGTTGCTAAATACTGCTGAACCAATGAAACAACCCCCC
>PEWX01000118.1:0-1381 GCA_002779995.1 Piscirickettsiaceae bacterium CG07_land_8_20_14_0_80_44_28 | reverse complement strand
TCGGGCATCAACGTTTGATAATCCACGCCTGTTAAATTGTATTGCTGCTGATATTTTTCGAGCAACAATTTCACCATAAACTGTAAAGATTTATCCTTAATCTCAGGTTCCACTTTATTTTTATCTCCATCCTCTTTCTTGAGTTCTTCCCTGTACTCATCGTCAACCTGAGCAGCCATCTGATCCCAAGCATCACGAGATATTTTCACTTTAATATCATCCTGAGAATACACAGCAGTATCACTCGACTGAACCACCTGCGACATCACTTCCGTTAACACATTGTTGTACATCGCCAACATCCGCGCGCCGGATAACAAATATTTATTGGTCGCCGGATTGGCGTCCAAAGACACCACATCTTCTTTATCCTCCATGCCGACCAGCTTCTGTACAATCAAATCGGCATCAGCAGAAGAATAACCATGATTTCTAATCAATAAGGTATCTAAGGTGGTTAGAGGGGTAATATTTTTATAATGACGCTCAGCCAACAGCGTGGCTGCATAATAATTTCCGGTTGCTTTATCAATCCCGCCTTTTGCCACCAAATCATAATCTGTTGCGGTAATGTCAGCCTGGCTTAAATCAAAAAAACCGTTTGCATCACTGCGCACCGATGGTTCACCGGCATCATGAATGCTGTTTTTATTCAAGTCCGCAAAAACCAATGCATTTGTTATATACCAATCCACAACCGCCCCAGACAACTGCACGGTAGTCGCTGGATTGGTTGGGGTTTGCGTCCCTGAACCGCCGATGGATGAACTAGACGATGCGCCACCACAGCCTTGCAGACCGAGTATCACCCCCCCCATGATTCCAATCAAAATCTGCTTATTCATTATTTCCTCCCACGACCGCCAAAGTGATTTTTTAAAACTTTTTAATAACCTTCCCTGCTACACTTCATGACAGCAGGTTATTCAAGCACTGTAATATAGCATAAACCAATAAACTGAATTCAATCTTAACGCGCCACAATCCTTATCAAAGCCCCGGATTTTTAGCCAGGCCTGGTTATTTTTAGCCAAAAAAAAGCCCCGCACATGCGGGGCTATCTGTTTAAAACGAATTGCGTAATTAAACGCAGTATCGCTTAAAACTTATGAATTAAACCAATTGAGTACTTGCTGATGCTATCAGCAGTGCTTTTTGCAGCAGAAACTTTGCTGTTAGCACCCATTTCTTTATCAAAGCTACCGAAGTCAAAATAAGCAGAGGTTTTCTTGCCTAGTTTATAATCCACACCCACGCCCACAAAAGAACCGGTGTTACCGGAGTTCTTGTCTTCTGAGTTAGTCGCATACTTGATCTTAGGCATCAAATCACCCATTTTATAACCCAAGTTAGCGGTAATGTTTGAACCTTCCTTACCGGA
>PEWX01000089.1 GCA_002779995.1 Piscirickettsiaceae bacterium CG07_land_8_20_14_0_80_44_28 | reverse complement strand
GGTTAATTTGACCAATAAACGGCAAGTCGGCTAATAGCTCAATTTTAGATTTAATCTGTAACAGATGGGTTTTAGCTGCACGGGGATTATCTTTAGCAATAAACGCTTTGACTTCTTTTAACTGAATTTGAGCTTGCTTGGTATAAATGATCTTCATTTTTCAAGCAAGTCATGCCACACATCATCATGCGCCACAGTTTCGCCATTTTTCATTTCAGCCAGGCCTTGAAAAATCATCGCTTGCTCTTTGTTGTAAGCAACATTATCTAGCACCTCAATAGATTGGCCAGTTTGAGCAAACTCATTAATCACACCCATAATCGCCTCAAGCGTGGTTGAATCCGCCCTGACATGCAAGGTTTCCATTTTCAAGTCTCCTTTTAAAGATTTATTCACAAGTAGGTAAACAGAAAACACTGTTATTTTACAACAGCCTTGAATATTAAGCGCGCCAGTTATTGGTAAGGTTTAAGTGTTTTACACTTAAATACGATTCCTTTCCGCTTTTTTAATAACCAAACCGCAAAAGACATCTCACCTAAAATACTCGGAATCGCAACCAGTGCCAAGAAGATAGAGGCATAATCATTATAAAAATCCCGCACCGTCCCTCGTTCCCACTGAGGACAGTAGGAACGAGATTATGATTCAATCATCATTCAAAGAAAACGACTCACAAATTGTTGAAATGAAACCTTTCAAGCTTACAATGACTTAATAACTCATTCCCACGCTCCCGCGTGGGAACGAAAAATCATGAAAATAAAAGCCACCAGACCCTGTGGTTTAGGATGTGAGGTGAAATAGGATGACTCAACCGATTGAATTATTTCAAACTGAAGACAATCAAATTCAATTGCAGGTGTCTTTGCAAGATCAGACTGTGTGGCTTTCTCAGTCTCAGATATGTCAGTTATTTGACCGCGAACGTTCTGTTATTACTAAGCACATTCGTAATGTATTTAAGGAAGGCGAGCTAGAGCGAGATTCAGTATGTGCAAATTTTGCACATACTGCCGATGATGGCAAAACTTATCAGGTTGATCATTACAACCTAGACGTGATTATATCTGTTGGTTACCGGGTGAAATCCAAGCGCGGTGTGCAGTTTCGTAAATGGGCAACGCGGGTTTTGAACCAGTATTTAGTGGAAGGTTACGCGCTCAACGAAAAGCGCTTGCAGGAACGTAATATTGAGTTTGAGCAGGCGATTGAGTTGGACGATGCACTGACAGCAATCAACTCACTGAAACAGGAATTAATAGCGAAGGGTGAAGCGACGGCTTTATTTGGCCAGTCGTGCGGCGCATTTGTTGTATTTTGTCATTAAAAACCATCCGCTGGCGGATGGTAATAAACGCTCTGGCTCATTTTTGTTTTTA
>PEWX01000122.1:1127-2281 GCA_002779995.1 Piscirickettsiaceae bacterium CG07_land_8_20_14_0_80_44_28 | reverse complement strand
GAAAAACAACCAGATACCGTGTTTAACTCAAACAGTCAAGTACTGATCTTATAGCATGGATCAAAAGGTTTGCCGTGTTTTAAAACGGCAAACATAATATGCAATAACTTACGCATTACCGCCACAACTTTCTTTTTACCAGTAATACCGCGACTTTGCAGATTCTGCGCAAAGGTCTGAATGACCGGATTAAACTTAATGGCGGCCAGTGCAGGCATATACAAACACTTTCTCAACTCACTATGCCCAATCTTGGATAGTGAGCTACTATTAACGCTGCTTCCAGATTGCTTGATTTGAGGTACCACCCCAGCAAAGCTTGCCAATTGCTTGGCGTTGTCAAATCCATCTATATCTTTAATGAGCGTGAGTACTTGTATAGCTGTTTTTTCTCCCACCCCTTTAATAGAAGTTAACAAGCTTGTCTGCTCATTGAGTTTTTCATCTTGCGATATAAGCGTTTTAATTTGCTCAGAAACTTCATTGATTTCTTGCTCAAGTTGAACTATCTGTTCAAGCTGGAGTTGTTTAAGTCGCTCACACTCTGTCGTTTGCATTTGGTTGGTTAGCTGAGTCTTTTGCTTAATTAATAGGGCTTGAAACTGCTGCCATTCTTGGAGCTCCACTATCACCTGACTCGGAGGCTGCCAAAGCTTTGGTTGTTGTGATTGACAGTAATGGGCGATGAGCTTGGCATCTTGTAAATCTGTTTTAGTGCGTTTTAGCTGTGACTGCGCATAGTATTTGATACTCGCTGGATTAACTACGCTCACCTTGATCTGGTGATTGAATAAAAACTGCGCCAAGTTGAAAAAATATTTACCTGTGGCTTCCATTGCAATATGGCAGGTTTGTGGCGCAGGCAGAATACTTAAGAACGCTGTAAACCCTTCTGGGCTATTGCTAAAGCTTTGACCTCTAGCTTGGTGATGTAGATGAACATCAAATTGATTTTTTCCAATATCGACTCCGACATAACAAGTCATTTGAATCACCTTAAAGTTGTGTTAGTATTTTTCTTGCTTGGTAAAAACACACTATGGCTTTACTAACCTTATGAATACAGGCTTGGCAATCATATGCTGGCCTAAGATACCGTTCAGTTTATAGTGTGTGGGGAAGATGGTCCTAATCTGGTTGTCAGGTTGGGTACC
>PEWX01000122.1:0-1090 GCA_002779995.1 Piscirickettsiaceae bacterium CG07_land_8_20_14_0_80_44_28 | reverse complement strand
ATTCTAAGCGAAAATGATAGGATTTAATAACAAAAAAGCCAAGCAAATGCTTGGCTTTTGAAATCAAAGATCAATCGTTACTTATAGTGCAACGATGTTCTCAGCTTGAGGGCCTTTTGGACCGTCTGTGACTGAAAATTCAACTTTTTGACCTTCTGCTAAAGTTTTGAAACCAGAGCTAACGATTGCGCTGAAATGAGCGAAAACATCTGGACCAGACGCTTGCTCAATAAAACCAAAACCTTTTGCTTCGTTGAACCACTTAACGGTTCCTGTTGTTGTATTAGACATAATATTATCCTATCAATTTATAAATTAAAGAGTGCTTCGATCCTTATTAAGTTAACGATATAAGGCGCTCAGCGTAAACATCAGAAAATAAACTTGACCTTATTTGAACTAGACTACAAAGACGGAGAATTACGAATAAAACAACGAAGACGAGCAGATAAATATGGGTTTTCTTTCTTAGTGGAGCTATTAGAGTGGATATGAGTCAGGAAGTCAATGTTTATTTTAGATTTAATTTTATCGATGCCGGAATAAAAAAATATAGCAAGTACCTGATCTGTTGAAACATCCCTTTTAAAAGGCTTTAGGACTATTTTAATGCTATTTGTAGACAGGTAAATCTTTGGAGTAGTCATTTTTTTCTAAAGTAATTTAGACAGAGCCGATAACTTGATTGAAGGCAGGACACACTGTCTCAGAAATTAAAAATAACTTCAATAAACACACAAGTAAGCAATACAAGGGAGAAATATCATGGCAATGGTAATCAACACAAATATGGCGTCACTTAATGCGGTTAGAACCCTAGACGCAACGTCACGTGAACAATCAACCGCAATGGAACGTCTCACATCCGGTCTTAGAATTAACCGTGCAGCAGACGACGCAGCAGGGCTTGCAGTGGCACAAGGCATGACCACTCAAATTCGTGGTACGGAAGTCGCCATTCGTAACGCCAATGACGGAATCGGCATGTTGCAAACCTTAGACGGTGCAACCGAAGAAGTCATGAACATGCTACAAAGAATGCGTGAGTTAGCGGTACAGTCAATGAACGGTACCTACAGCATGGACAACC
>PEWX01000013.1:1116-13053 GCA_002779995.1 Piscirickettsiaceae bacterium CG07_land_8_20_14_0_80_44_28 | reverse complement strand
CTTGTTGGATCAATCATTAGGATAAACCACTTTCCCTCTCAAGTCATACACCAGAAATGATCATAACTCTAGTAGCGTTCTTGTTTGCTATAGTCCCGAAAATAACAGCCTAATTAATTTATCAAATACAACCACGCATTTCTTTGACATTAAGACTGTTTTTATCGACATTCTTCCGCCTATTTTAGTTTTTATTGGGATTCGGTTGCCACAAAAGCGTAAGCAATGGGTTCAAGAATTAGATAATTATTTGGATGTAAATTTTGTTTATAACAATCAAATTCAGATAAAAGTTGAACGGGTACCGCTGGCCTCTATTGCGAATGCAAGAGAACAAGCACAAGCGATGATTAAAGCCTTGAACGATGATATGTACGCTTCTTTAGAGCCAATGCTAAAAGACTTTCGTTCTTACGAAATACGTCGTGAATCAATAGGCAATGAAGAAAAGTGTATAGAGCTGCATAGGGCAACGATTGAATTGACAAAACCATTATCTCAACAACCGCTCTCAACACAGAATAGGGGGCTAGCCCACTATCGCGTCGATGAAACGAAAAACGAATTTATCTATTGGAATATACCAAACAAAACCAAAAAAATTATCAATCCTGAAACGAAAGAAGAACGTGATCTTTCACTGCATTAGCGTAATTAAGACATTATAAGGTGTTGTTCAATGAGTTATAACCTATATCAATTTGAAGCAGTATTTATTCAAGACTATATTTTGTCAGGTGGCAAAATTAAAACCATGGTTGGTGCTAGTGAAATTATTGAAGCGATTACCAATCAACTGCTTGATGAAGCAGTAGAAAAACTCGGTTTGAAAATCAAAAAAATTGACAAACTACCTGAAAAGGGCGAATTAAACCTGCTGGATAACGAAGTGGTGTTTCCGCGTCGTGCCGGAGCCGTGTTTATGATGATTACCCATAATGAAAAAGCCGCGCAAGACTTTGCTAAACTTTGGCCAATACTGGTCAGCAACTTTGCACCCGGCCTGCGTTTTTCTGCCGCAATGGATTCAGACGAAAACCTCGCTGAAGCCGCCAAAAAAGTGCGTCGTAAACTGAATGACCAAAAAAACCAACCACAAACTTTTTTACCCGAGTCCACGCCGCTAACGGTGCGTTTTCAAAAAACCGGTTTAGCGCAAGTGGAAGCGCCTGCTGGAACTAAAAAAGACGGTGCAGACTGGACAATGCAAGCGAAACTGTCTCATTGCTTTAAGAGCCTAGCCGACAAACATATCGATAAAAAAGATCAAAGTTTCAAAGGAAAGCAGTTTGTTTTTCCACAACAATTTGAGCATAGGCACACCAAAGAATACTGGCGTGAAAGTTTCCCATTCAAAACCACCGACCCCGGCAACCACTCGATTGCTATTATTCATACCGATGGCAATGGCTTGGGTTTGTATGTGCAAAAAATCTTTGCTGGGTTAAGTAAGCTTACTGCAGCCGAATATATTCATGGCTATGCTGAATTTTCACAAGGTTTGGATGTTGCTACGCAAAAGGCCGCACAACAAGCCACCCACTGGCTCATTCAGCATTACCAACAGGAAGAAACCCCCTATAAAGTCGAAATCAAAGACGAGAATGTACTGCCGTTGCCGATGCGCCCACTGATTCTCGGTGGTGATGACCTCACCTGTATTGTGCGTGCCGATTATGCGCTAGGGTTTATCAATGCGTTTACCGAAGCATTTGAACAGCAAACCACAGACTTTTTAAAAGGCTTGGAGGCACTGAAAGACGTATTACCCGAAAGACTCACTTGCACCACCGGCATGATTTTTATTAAATCCAACCAGCCGTTTAGCCTGGCGTACAAACTGGCGGAAGAGCTTTGTTCGACCGCCAAAAAAGCGGGACAAAAAATCAGTGCGCAACAAAATAGTGACAAACCCATGCCACCCTCACTGATTTATTTCCTGCACACCACCAATACGCTCTTTGATGAGTTGGATGTCCAGCTTGACCAAGAGCTAAAAACGTCAGACGATAAGTGTTTATCTTTATGTCCCTATGCATTCCAAGCAGAGCAGGAGCGGCCTGTTCTTAATCAGCTGTTCGAGCTTAAAGCCTGTTTCGATAAAGACAAAGACGATCAGCTCAACCCCTCTGCCGTGCGTAACTACGCCGGACACCTGCATCAAGACCCGCATTATGCCGAGACCTTTTGGAATCGCTGGCAAAAACTCGTTGGTGATGATAAAGCGAAAACCCGCCAGGCCTGGTCAAGCTTTGAAGCTCTATGGAGTCAAATGTCGGATAAGAATGAAGATCCGAACCATCTGCCAGTTGCAGACCTGGTGAGTTTATTTGCATTGGATATTAAAGACCCAAATTCCACCCCTAAAACGGAGGCAACTATATGAGTTATTTGCTAACAGCCGAATTTCTAACCTACTGGCATATCGGCACCGGTCGCGGCTCTGGGCAAAATCTCGATGCGCTGGTCGAAAAAGATGCCCACGGTTTGCCTTATGTTCCCGGCAAAACTATCAAAGGCTTATTTCGAGACGCGTTTTACAAAATGGATCACTGGCAATCAACTCAATATACCGACTTTCTTTTTGGTGCGAGAACCGCAGAAGATAAACATACACGCGACGAAACCACGCCCGGACGACTGCGTTTTAGCAACCTGAATCTCATTGAACGCGACTATTTGATTCAGCACGACAATCAAGACGACAAGTATGAAGGCAAGTTGATTCCGCACTTATTTCAAACCCAAGCTTCGACCGCAATTGATGAAAAAACCGGTTCGGCCAAAGAAAAAAGTTTACGCATGATTGAAGTGGTGGTGCCTGCCAATCTGGAAGGTGACATTGAATACTTGCCGTCCATTCATGATAAAGAGCAACCAGTGTCCTTAGACGATTTAACCAAATTGCTAGAGCAAGCCGCCTCACTCATTACCCATATCGGCGCCAATAAAAATCGCGGCATGGGGCGCGTTCGTTTGGAGGTAAAAGCATAATGAGTACACAGACAATACAGTTGCAGCTCACCCTGACAGAGCCTTTGGTATTAAGCCAATCTAATGCCACTGAAGGCGCACATCAGTCACTGGACTATATTCCCGGTGCGACCATTTTAGGGGCGATGGCCGCCCAGCATTATCGTGACTTTAAGCAACAGGGTAAAGCCTACGAACTTTTTCATTCCGGCAAAGTACGTTTTCACAATGCCTATCCGCTCGTGAATGATCAGCCGAGTTACCCTGTGCCGTTATCCCTGCATTACGACAAACTCGGCGAAAAAGAGGAACCGATTAACTATCTGCATAAAACCTACGCCACAGAAGAGGGTAACGACCCAAACAAAATTAAACAGGTTATTCAAGGCAAGCAACACCGTAAAGGCTATGTTTCCACCACCCAAAATCACCAGGCCTAGTCGTTTTTTGAGCCGGAAAAAACCCTGCAAATGCGTACCGCCATCAACCCCAAAAAAGGCAAGGCGCAGGAAAGCCAGCTTTACGGTTATCAACTGTTAAAAGCCGGTACCCAATATCTAGCGCAAATCAGCTGCGATGATGCCGAACTGGCGCAACAGCTTGAAGCGACCCTTAACGGTCAAAAGGATCTGTTGATTGGCCGCTCACGCAGTGCGCAATACGGCAAGGTGCAGCTTAGTGTCCAAGCCGCTAAGACCAATCAAGCCAATAAGCCAATTATTAAGATTGACGATGAAGACCATCTCATATTGTGGTTAGCGTCGGATATGGCAATTTACAACCAACATGGCCAGCCAACGCTGTCGCCTTCGCTTCAAGACATGGGGTTGAAAGTGCAAGGCGAATTTATCTCGGCAAAAAGTTTTGTCCGCACCCGCCAATACGCACCTTACAACGGTTTTCGCAAAAGCTACGACCTAGAACGCCAAGTTCTCACCCAAGGCTCAATTTTGACCTACAAGCTCACAGGCGCATTTAGTGAAGCGGATATGCAAACCTTGCAACAAGGCATCGGCGCTTACACTGAAAATGGCCTGGGTCAAGTGGTGCTCGATAATAGCTTCAAACTTCTGCAACAAAGCGAAATCAGCCTGCAAAAACCCAAAGCACAACGCCAGACCCAGTCCGTTCAAAACCCGAATACAGCGTTAATGGCCTACCTTGTGGAGCAAGCGCAACAACGTGAAGTGGATGCTAAATACGCTGAAGCGATTGACGGATTACTCAATGAGTTGCAAAAGCTATATCAGTCCGCTCGGAACTATAACGGCTTAATGCCCGGCCAAGCTTTTGGCCCCGGCAAAACCCAATGGGGCGCGTTGCGAAACTATGCAACCCAAGTCAAAAACAAAAAAGACCTACAAGACAAACTGTTTGAAGGCCAAGACGCCTTTATCAAAAAAAGCGATAAAGACTGGGCCGTTTCAACCGGTCATACAACTTTTAAAAACTGGCTGGCAGACCTGGTTAATAAAGAGACCAATGACTTGACCCTCATTCGCGGCCTAGCTTTTAAAGTCAATCAAAACAAAATCTTACTCGCTTTAATGGAGGGCAAATAATGTTACTTTACAACACGCCCATTTTTTATTCCGCCCTGGTCACAATAGAATGTGCAACCCCCTTATCCGTTAAAGCGGATGAGTCCGACTTAACCATCGATTCGCGCATTGTGCGCGATGTCAATGGCTATCCCACCATTCCCGGTACCTCAATAGCCGGGGTGTTGCGTTCAGTCGCGCGCGAATGCAACGCGGAAGAAAACAGCTTATTTGGTGCCGCCGGAGAAGAGGATTTGCCTTCGCAAATTCAAGTCAGCTTTGGCTTTATTCACAATGCCAATAACCAACCCATCGTCGGACTATTGCCCGCCGAACAGCGAAATACCGAAAACGACATCGAAACCCTGCTAAAAGACCTGATGCCGATTTTACGTGACCAAGTCGCGCTGAATGAATACGGCGCGGCAAAAGACGGCGCCAAAATGGATCGCACCGCCGTACCCAAAGGCACGCGATTCAGTTTTGAACTTAACTGGGCCACCGACAAACCCAATGACGACCAATGGCACAAAATCCTCGCCTGGTTGTGTCACCCCGCATTCCGTCTTGGCGGCCTAACGCGACGGGGTTTTGGCAAAGTCAAAATCGTCAGTATCAAACAACAAATGTACAACTTTGAAGAGCAGGCCGAGCTCAACCGATGGCAACAAAACCGTCCGCTGGATTTTAATGCACAAAAGGGCGAAGACCTATCGGGGCAATTCCAACAGCGCGAGGCAGCCAATTATATCGATTTCGCCATTGACCTAGAAGCCGAAGACTTCTGGCGCATCGGACAGGGTGATAAAGCGCTGGGTACATTAGGAAAAGATTACGACAAAGAACCGGATCTCAAGCCCTACACCGAAACCGTCATTCACTGGCAAAATGACCAGGCCGGCCTGCAAAACCATCAAGTCGTCATTCCCGCCTCCGGCATTAAAGGCGCACTGCGTCATCGTACCTTATTCCATTATCGTCGCCTGCATAACGACTTTACCGATGGCTCTAAACCTTGTGAACGCACAGATAAAGAGCTTAAAGATTTATTTGGCACCATAGAAGAAAGGGGCTTGGCTGGTGCGATCATTCTGGACGACATTTATTTGGACAAAACGCCAGATCACAAAGTCATGATGCACAACAAAATCGACCGCTTTACCGGCGGCACCATTGACGGCGCCTTATTTAGCGAACAATTGCTCTATGGCGGTGGCTTTAAATTGGAAGGCCAAATAAAGGAAACTCAGCAATCAAGCGAACTGTTGCAAGCTTTTCGTTTAGCCTTATTGGATCTGGCGCAAGGGCGTCTAGCGTTAGGAGGCGGCTCCACCAAAGGCCACGGTTATTTCCAAGCCAAATCAATGCACTTAACCGCACTGGAGCAAGCTGAAAACAACAAACAGGAGAAATCCGCATGAATTTAACCAACGCCTATAACCAAATTAAAGCCGAGCTAAATGCGCAATGGATGAGTGAACTCAACACCGAGAGCCTTCAAGTGACATCCAATTCCCATTGCCAAAACGACCAGGCCTGGTCAAAAATCCGTGACTTTCAACCCAAACAAGGCTGGATTCAAACCCTTGACGAAGTGCATCTGATCGAAAACGGACAACTACCAAAAAACGAAGACAACCTAATTAGTGCCGAGTTGGTCAATGCCAACAACGAAAGTCTGCATATCCGCCCGTCAAGCAGAGGACAGTTAAGCCTAGTACACTTCACCCCAAACCAAGGGCAAAGCTACTACGTCATCCAAACCGCCCACCAAATCAAACACGGCAAAAAAAACGGCACCGCCCATTACAAACTTTACTGGCAATTCAACACCCCCCAAACTCAACCGGCGTTGAGTCGTTTAATTGAAATCAACCAACTGGAGAAAAAATAATGGCGTCGATTACTTCACCTTACAATTTTGTTCCTATGGCTGAAACTGTTCACATACCGAGTTGGCAACACATCTCTCACGATAGCCCTGAAAAAGATGGTTTGAGTGGCATTATTGAATATGAACTCAGAAACGTCTCACCCTTAATGGTGGGAGATAAGAGAATTGAAGATGAGAGGGGCGGAATAGTAGAGTTCTTTAAGACGCCTGACAACCAATATGCCATTCCCGGCACTAGTTTGAAAGGCATGATTCGCAATTGGCTAGAGATAGCTACGCATTCAAGGTTATCGATCATAAATGATAACTGGCTCAGTTATAGAGATCTTAGAAACAAGGAATACACTGAGCTATTAACCGATTCAGTAAACGGGGCATATAAAGCAAAAAGTCAAGCAGGTTGGCTAAAATTTGAATCAGGTGAATGGAAGCTTTATCCGGCCCAAGTCTGGAGAATAGAAAATAGCGAAATTCAGAAAACCTTTAGCATAACGATCAAAGATAAAGAGGCTGAAAAAATATACGCCAAACTTGGTGGTCTTCAAGCTGTCAATTTTGAGCCTGAAGACGAAAAAACCCATGCCAACCATACAGTGCCAATGGTGTACGCTAGTGCAACCAGCATAAAAAAAGCGACACCAGATTCAGCAAAAGGTTTTTTGATTGTAACGGGACAAATGCCTGGGCCTAAATTTCCAAAACCTGGCCAATCAAAAGGCAAACATATGAATTTCATATTTTCGCCGCCTTCAAGACAACCGTTGGAATATGAAAATGAGATGGTTTTAAAAGGTTTTTTGGATATAAACAAGGAAAAAGGTGACTTCCAATATCTGAAAAAACTTGGACATCAACATGGGATACCTGTTTTCTTTATTCAGTCTCAACAAAAAGTCACGCAAATCGGTATGGCGCAAATGTTCCGTTTCCCCTATAAACACAGTGTGGGGCAACTGCGATACCCTTCGCACATCGACAATGGCGATAAAGCAAAAGACTTTACTCAAATCCTGTTTGGTGATGTTGACAGTCACAGTGAGACAAGAAGTCAAAAAGGGCGCTTAAGCTTCTCCTTAGCTAAAGCTCAAACCGAACATATCACAACCCAGCTTCTACCCTCTACCGTCTTAGGTGCACCAAGAAACTCTTTTTATCCGGCCTACATAGACCAGAACGAAATAAAAGGATCTTATTCGACCTATAACCAAAAAGTAGCGAAACTATCGGGTTTTAAACGCTATGCGGTTCATAAAGGGTTTAATGCAAATGTGCTACCTAAGCCACCAGAAATAAAAGGTAAAGTCAATTACAAGGTCGCTGTTCAAATAAAAGCATTATCAGAAAATCAAATCTTTAGCGGTAAGGTTCGTTTTCACAACCTTAACAAGTTTGAACTGGGTGCCTTACTTTACACTTTAAATATTAGTAAACAAGAAGGGCTATACCACCAGCTTGGCATGGGCAAACCTTATGGATTAGGTAAAGTGAAATTTGAAAATATAAAGCTGGATTTAACTGAAGAACAAAATCTCTCTGAGCAAAAAATTATTGATAGTTTTATCGACTATGCTGACAATGAAATTCAATCGAAACAAACTATAAACCAATTGTTAGTCATGCAAAACGAAAATAGTTTTGCCGACGGTGAACTTAAATATTTATCCTTCCCGACAGGTTTTGTTGACACCATTAAGTCGGGTGGCAAAAACAAACTCCCTGCCCTCGCTGAAAAAGCAGCAGACTTAGCGAAAAAAATTGAACAAGAAAAAAATGAGCAAATACGGCAGCAAAAAATTAAAGAAGCCCAACAAGCTCAAAAGGATAAACGCAATCAAAAATCAGTTGTTGATACTTTGGTTAAAGAAAAGTTAAATGGCGAGATTAATAAAGCAGCTATTCATACACTATCTGAGTCCCCAAGTCTTTGGAAAGACTTGGCAGAAGATGACCAACAAGCGTTAGCGAACAAAATAAAAGTATCTGATTACTATAAAAATGCAAACACAAAAGTTAGAAAGAAAATTCGGCAAGCATTAGGGGATTTATCAAAGCGAATCATTTAAATGATCCTCCCATCCTTTCCCGACTTAACCGGCCTAGTGGTGAATTTGAAATTTACCGCCCGGGCCGAGTTCTCTTTAAATCACGAAATGGCCGTGGATGCCTTTTTACGCCACTCCCTCAATTTAGGCGAAAGCTACAGTCATCACCTATCCATTATCACGCCTGAAAATGGTCGCCTATTCTACCGAGAAGGCGACACCTATCGCTTTGTTGTCATTGCAATGGGCAATCAACAGCAAACCAACTCCATCTGGCACACACTGATTAACCATCTGCGCAAACTTCCCGATAGCGCCCCCATTACCGACAAACAAGCCCCGCTGCGTAACAACATCAAGCTCGAAAGTCTCAACGACCTTTTTGACGGCATTCCCGTATCCTCCAAAGAATCGCTTGATGCCTACACCCTTCAACGCGCAATGGAACAAGGTCTCGCCTGGCACAAAGCCGCTAACCTCACCGAACAACCGCTCGATATACAATGGTATTGGCAAAGCACCGTGCGCATATTGCACGCAGACCACAAACAACACAAAGGCGAACAACGCTATTGTCGCGACGCCGTTCAACTAACGCCTTTGTTATTATTAAAACGTATCTATGAAACACTCAATAATGTGGCCACCTATTTCGGGTTAAAAACCAACAAAAACACCACAGAAAATCACCAGGCCTGGTTGAAAGAACAGGCACAATATATCGAAATCCAACACCCGGATCTCTACTGGATAGACACCCCATACTTTGGCAAAGACGCCGAAAAAAACACCCTGGGAGGCATGGCAGGTAATTTTACCTTATCGCTAAAACCCGGCATCGAACCCGGGTTATTGGCCATGTTAATCCTCACACAAATGGTGGGTGTCGGCCAAAGACGCACCTCAGGCCTGGGCAAATATTGGCTGAAACATTCCCTAAAACATGCGCATCTTATTCTCGGGCTAAAGCCCAATCGAGTAACCCGCAGTCAAACATTGCTAGACTGCATAATTCAGCCCCACATTATCAGCCAAGCCATTGCTGAAATTGAAAAAAAAACCAATATCGACACCCTAAACGAACGAACTCTCTCACAAGTGCAAAGCGCCATTGGTCAGCTGAGAAAACACCAATACCAAGCCCCCAAATTACAAGGCTTCACCATTCCCAAAAAAGACGGCACCGAAAGATTGCTTGCCGTTAGCCCCCTCTATGACCGCATTTTACAAAAAGCCGCCGCCATCGTACTCACGCCGGGGCTAGACGCCATTATGAGCCAAGCATCCTACGGCTATCGCAAAGGTCTTAGCCGCCAACAAGTGCGCTACGAAATTCAAAACGCCTATCGACAAGGGTATCACTGGGTCTATGAATCCGACATAGAAGATTTTTTTGATGCAGTCTATCGACCACAGCTGATAAACCGGCTCAAATCCCTGCTCGGAAACGATCCACTCTGGGAACAAATTGAAAGCTGGCTTGGTCAAGACATTCACATAAAAGACACGATTATTGAGCGAACCCCAAACCTTGGGTTGCCACAAGGATCACCGCTCAGTCCGCTGCTGGCCAACTTTATACTAGACGACTTCGATTCAGATTTAGAAACACACGGTTTCAAAATCATCCGATTTGCAGACGACTTTATTATCCTATGCAAATCTCAACATGAAGCACAACAAGCCGCACACGCCGTTGAACAAAGCCTAAAAGAAGTCAAACTCAGCATCAATGTCGAAAAAACCCACATTATTCAGCTCAATCAAGGGTTTCGATTTTTGGGTTATCTATTTCGAGAAGATCACGCCATCGAAATCGCCGGCGAAAAATCCGACGGCCGCACCACCTTTGCAGCCGAACAAACCCCAACCAACTTACCCCCCTGGTTAGCCAATCTCGGCACAAAATCCCCCCAACCGTTAGCAGATGACGACCTCCCCAAAAAAAGTTACGGCCAAATTGAAACACAAGGAACCCACTTGGTATTAGCAGGCGACGCCCAAATCATCACCACCGACAACCAAAACCTGATTGTCAAAAAAGACGACAAAATCACCCATAAAATCAGTTTAGAACAACTACACGCCGTCACCCTCATCGGCCTACACACCATGACGTTGCCCGCCAAACACCGACTTCTAGAACACAAAATCCCCGTGCACATAGCCGACCGAACCGGCCGCTATCTAGGCGCCGTAACCAGTTTTCAACCCGCCCAAAACAACTACAAAAACTGGTTTATACAACTGCAAATGTGCGACAGAGAACCCTTTGCACACGCCATCGCACAACAAATTGTCATATCACGCATTCACAATCAACGGCAAACCCTCTTAAAAAGAAAAGCCCACCGTAAACAATTGCAACAAACCCTATCCAATCTCAAAAAACTGCAATACAAAGTCACCGCTGCAACCAAACGCTCAAGTTTAAACGGCCTGGAAGGCAGTGCCACCCGAGAATACTTCCAACAATTTAACCTATTCCTACCCGAATGGGCGCACTTCAGCAAACGCACACGCCGCCCACCTAAAGACCCCTTTAACGTATTGTTATCACTGGGATATACCATCCTATACAGCCACACAGACGCCATACTGCAAAGTGCCGGATTCATCACCTGGAAAGGCATCTACCACCAACAAAGCGCCGCCCATGCCGCTCTCGCATCCGACATCATGGAAAGCTACCGACACCTAGTAGAAAGATACGCAATCTACATTATTAACCATGGTCAAATTAAACAAGACGACTTTCGCCAAGAAAAAGACCATCTAGGCCAAGACACCATTCGACTCAGTGCCGAAGCTAGACGCCGCTACGTGGGCGGACTAATCAATCGCTTCCAAAAATTTAGCAAAGACAAAACCCTGCACCAACACCTATACCAACAAGCACAACAACTCAAAAACGCCATGCACAACCAACAATCTAGTCAATTTCAAGTATGGAAAGAACTCAAATGAAACACTACCTGATTTGCTTTGATGTCCAACACGACAAAACCCGCGCAAAACTCTCAAGGCTGCTGGAAAAATACGGCCCCAGAGTCCAAGGCTCGGTATTTGAAGTCAGTTTCAAAACCCCCGATCGCAAACGACAACTAGAATACAAAATCCACCAAATTATCAAACAATCCAACACCGAAGAAAACAATATCCGTTTCTACAACCTCAATAAAGACACCATAAAACACAGTCACGACATCAATGGCAATCCCATCGCTCAATTACCTGCTGCAATCGTTCTATAAACAGCGGCACCAAAACGCCACAAAGTTATCCGCACCAGAATTATAAAATCACAAAAAAAACAAATAAAAAAATAAAAAACATTTAAATCATTATGATAAAATTCATTTTTAATAATCAACATTAAAATATGGTGCGGGAACTATGAAAAACAAACAAAAACAACCATCCATACCTCACCAAAATACCCCCGGTAACCCATCAAACACACCCCAAATCATTCTGGTGCGGAAAA
>PEWX01000013.1:0-1103 GCA_002779995.1 Piscirickettsiaceae bacterium CG07_land_8_20_14_0_80_44_28 | reverse complement strand
TGGTGCGGAAAATGCATTGCAACTCATTGAATAAGCAGATAGAATTTCAACCGGAGTTCTAGAACACCAAAGCCGAAAGGCTGTTAAGACATTAAGTTAGTTAATTTCATTAAAGAATCCTTGGTTCTAGAACACCAAAGCCGAAAGGCTGTTAAGACCAATGTTCCAGACCATCCCTTCAAGTCTTTGTACTGTTCTAGAACACCAAAGCCGAAAGGCTGTTAAGACTCCACAGCTGCAGTGCATATCTCGTGCGTCTGCTGTTCTAGAACACCAAAGCCGAAAGGCTGTTAAGACCATCGCTTTGCTTGTCAACTCTCCGACACATCGAGTTCTAGAACACCAAAGCCGAAAGGCTGTTAAGACTTTGATCCCTCTAATTGCTAACGCGGCTGTCTTGTGTTCTAGAACACCAAAGCCGAAAGGCTGTTAAGACAATATTTCTTTAAACTCTTTCTTTGAGTAGCCCAGTTCTAGAACACCAAAGCCGAAAGGCTGTTAAGACATCATTTCTTATCTCCATTTTTGTTTACTTGTATGTTCTAGAACACCAAAGCCGAAAGGCTGTTAAGACTGCGTTAGACCTTCTAACTGGTTTAATAACCCCGTTCTAGAACACCAAAGCCGAAAGGCTGTTAAGACAGCATTAGTTAAGTTAGCATTAGTTAAGTCTGTTCTAGAACACCAAAGCCGAAAGGCTGTTAAGACTTCTTTTTAAATTTGAATTGTTTTGTTTCTGACTGTTCTAGAACACCAAAGCCGAAAGGCTGTTAAGACTTCAACGCAAAGCCGTTTTCTTCAACTGCTTTAAGTTCTAGAACACCAAAGCCGAAAGGCTGTTAAGACTATCTTAAGTTAGCATTAGTTAAGTCTGCATATCGTTCTAGAACACCAAAGCCGAAAGGCTGTTAAGACTGCATTAGTTAAGTTAGCATTAATTAAATCGTTCTAGAACACCAAAGCCGAAAGGCTGTTAAGACTTTTAGTTAGGTTAGTTAATTTCATTTAATGAATCCGTTCTAGCAGCTTGTCGGACTTTCCGACCGTAAAATGTTAAACTCGCTAGGTATTTAAAATCCCCGAGAAAGTGAAAAATTCATGAG
>PEWX01000110.1 GCA_002779995.1 Piscirickettsiaceae bacterium CG07_land_8_20_14_0_80_44_28 | reverse complement strand
ATCAGCATCGCGACATTGGCGCCGCCTTGTAAATCGGTCAAGGTGAGTAGGGTGCCGCGTCGAATCACACCTGACCAATGGGCGCCGCCGGGTAGTTGTTCTTGCCATAAAAAATGACCAGGCCTGGGGGCTTTTGCCTTGAAATTTAGCTTAGTGGGCATGATTTTTCTCCTGTGATTGGGATTGTTGAGGGGTGTAAATGGGCGGCAAAGCGGAGTTGGTTAAATAGAGCTTGCCGGTTTTTACGCCGCGGTTTGACAGTATTTTTTGACTAATGTCATTTAAATCTTGAGCGGGGCCTTGCATCAAATTCACTTCCAAGGTGTGGTGATTCATCAGTTGAATTTGCGTGGAGGAAATAATTTCAGCGACAAATTGATGTTTCAGTTGATTGAGTTTGAGTTGTAACCCGGGCACCGCATGGTCATAAACCAGCGTGAGCGTGCCGGCCATAATGTCGTTGGTGTAATCTTGTTGAAAGGCAGCAACTTCTTTTTGAATGATTTCGGTTAATAATGCCGAACGGTTAGGGAAGCCGCGATCAATCACCAGTTGATCTAAGCTAGCAAGGACTTCGGCCGGTAGCGACGCACTGGTTCTGACTAGGTGTGGGATTGGCGTCGTCATTAGAAAATGTCCGGTACTTGCGCATTCACCGGCACGAGGCGAACCATGCTCAGTTTTGCTTCAAGATCAACTTCAACTTGCGGTGGATGTACTAAACGGTGTAGGTATTCTTTGGTGGCCAAAAAAGCGGGATCAAGCAATGTGTTGGCTTGGCGCGGTCTGGGTAACGGCACTGACACGATTTCATGTACGCGACCCGGGTTAGCATCCAATACTAGAATGCGGTCTGCCAGGTAAATGGCTTCGTCAAGGTCGTGGGTAATAAAAAAAATGGTAATGTCGATGTTTTGCCAAATTTCTAAGAGATACTGCTGCATCTTGAGACGATTCTGTGGATCAAGCGCGGCAAAGGGTTCATCCATTAACAGCACCTTGGGTTGATTGGCCAGGGCGCGAATAATCGCTACGCGTTGTTTCATACCGCCAGACAATTGATGTGGATAGGCATCGGCAAATTTTTCTAAGCCAACCAGGTCAATCCATTGCAGGGCTTCGGATTCGGCGGTGTTTTTGGAATGACCGCCTTGGGTCAGACCAAACATGACGTTTTCTTTGACCGACATCCATGGAAAGAGTGAGTAGCTTTGAAACACCATGCCTCTGTCCGAGCCAGGGCCCTCAACGGGTTGGCCTTCCACTTGAATTTGGCCGACATCAATGGTTTCTAATCCGGCAATCATGCGTGCTAAAGTGGATTTGCCACAACCGGAGGGGCCAACCACACAGATCAATTCACGCTTATAAGCATTGAACTCAATGTCTTCTAACACCTTATTTTTCTGACCTTTGTGGTGGAAAGATTTGCCCAGGCCTGAAATTTCAAGCACTTTGGGACGCTGTAAAATGCGACGGTTGCGGTCTGAGATGGCATTGGTTTGCCAAGTTGTTAAAGGGTGGGGGGCGAGCGTCATCAGCAAACTCCTTAATGAGCGGCGTTGTGCCAAGGGAAAAAACGTTTCCCGAGTTTGGCAAGAATTAAATCGGTGATTAGGCCAATCAGTCCAATAATTAAAATGGCGGCAAAGACATTATCAAAATTCTTGTAGCGTGCCTGTTGGGTGATAAACCAGGTAATGCCAGAGCTGGTGCCAATCAATTCGGCGACGATTAAGTAGGTCCAAGCCCAACCCAGCAGAATGCGCATATCGCGATAAAGGTCGGGCAGTGCACCGGGAATAATAACACGACGAATTAACGAGAAGCCCTTGCAGCCAAGCGTTAGGGACGCTTCGATAATCGCCATGTTGAGTTTTCGGGTGGTGTTGGCGGTGATCAGGATCATTTGGAAAAAGGTGCCGATAAAAATAATGGCGATTTTGGGGGCGTCATAAATCCCCAAAATGGCAACCGCTAGAGCGCCAAAAGCGGGCGCGGGTAGATAGCGAAAGAATTCGGTAAAGGGTTCAATTAATTTGGAGGTAGCATCATAGGTGCCCGCCAATATGCCTAACGGTAAGCCAAACAGCATTGACCAAAAAAAGCCCCATGCAATAATTTGGATAGAGTGGCCGAGGCTTTCATGGAACCATGGTTCATTACTGCGTTTGGGTGGGGTTTTAAAGGCCGTGTAAAGCGCTGTTAGCACTTGGTGAGGCGCTGGGAGATAGACTGGATTCGCCGGATTGCCCTGTGGCAGATTGAGTTCAGGGTTTTGTTGCTGTTTGGCAATGAGGTTGTCGATTTCACGTTGATAAATGTCTTTATCAATCAACGTGCCTTCCCGAAAATAGGACACATCGCCCGGGTCGGTAATTTCAACTTGCGGATGCCACACAAAGGGGACATAGCTGAAAATAGACCAAAGCAGTATCGGAATGGCAAAGCTGGCGAAGGTGAGCCAGCGTTTTGATCGGTTGTCGAGTTCAACGCGCGGGGTTGTCCAAGCGGTTGGAAATAGAGCCATCGGTAGCATCCTTGATTCGTGATGAATAAGCAAATCGAAATCGTATTACGTTTTAATTTAAACGTAATAAAGCAATGGATGTACCAATATTAAAAACCGTTATAATTCAAATTGTTAATGAATTTTAAAGGTATTTAGAAATGAAGTTGATTTAAAGTGGTGCGGATTTGGGCGTTATTGGTGTGATTGTGGTAGTGCCGGTTACCACCAGCTTTCCAGCTGAATACCCGTAAAGAATCCTTGGCGATCCGCACCATAAACGCCGCTGGTGCCGCCCGCTAATCCGGCTTGTTGGGCAGCGAGATTCCAGTCACCATAGGTGGTATAAAGTCGCAAAGCCGGTCTTTGCCAAAAGCCGGGATTGGGTTTCCACTGTAATGCCAAGGTGACTTTATTGAGGGTGCGCGTGTTTTCATTGTCGGGGCTGACTTGGTCATGACCGACTTCGGCGGCGACGCTATAGTGTTGGCTCAAGAAGTGAACACCGCGGAACCCTAAAGAACGCCATTCCGATTGTTGATCGGTTTTTTCATAAACCAGTGTTGAAAACAGCGCATTTTTTGGGGTGATTTCAAACAAGCTTTCGCCAATCAATCGCGTGGTTTTGCCTTGCCCACCACTCATGTCTAGGTTCGCGCCGAGGCCTTCGCCATATTGCGCGGTAATTTTAAAAAAGTTGTCTTTCTGAAAAGCATAATGAACTTGTGCGTGGAGTTGCAGCCCGGAATCGGTGCCTGTTTGATCGGCTGATTGCTGTTCAATCCCCAAGTTGAGTTTGCCTTGGGCGCTCAAGGGAATGTCATAAAGTTGAATGTCGTGACTTTGAAGGGTTTTGCCATTGTCGAGTTCATTGGTTTTATAGGCATAGGCCAGTTGGCTATTACCGAGTTTAAAATCTTCAATGCCGATTCCGGTACCATTGTTTGCCCAATAGAAAAAGTCGCTGATATGAATATCTTTACGTCGGTAATAGCGTTTGCCAAGCCAAAGCTTGCTGCCGTTAAAAGCACTTTGCGCCGTGGTGTTTTGGGCTTCAATCATGTATTGATTCCATTCGGCATCATATTGCGATAAATCTTGTTGGTCGGCAAAATAGATTTGCCCCATAACTCGGGCTTTGACAGTGTAATTTGCATTGATGACCTGACTGTTTTCAATCGCCATTTCGCCGTAGTGATCGCATTCATTCCCCAGCCGGTATTTGGTTTTGGCACCGGGCAATTGCAAGCAACTGGCTTGGTTGTTAAAGTTGCTCCCCACTCTAAAATAACCAAAATGATGCCATTCTGCTTGTGCGATGGTGCTGGTTAACAAGAGTGGAATGACTAAAAAAATGCCCAGGCCTGGGCGAATTTGTAAGGATTTGTTGTGGTGGGGGTGCATTGATGTTGTCATTTTTATTCTTCTCGTTTAAAGAGGGACTACTCTGGAGAGGGTTGAATATTTTCATAAAAAAAGTAGCGGTTTTTCCCTGTGTTTTTGGCTGCATACATGGCATCATCCGCTTGGCGTAATAATTCATCAAAACTAATCGGGCGAGATTGAGGATAAAACGATACGCCAATACTGGCAGTGACTTCAAGCTGCTCAGAAATGCCATTTTTTTCACAAGGAATGGATAAGTGCAGATCGGTATGCAGTCTTTCCAGTATGGGAATAATTTCTTGTTTGGATTTTAGGTCGGCAATCGCAATCACAAATTCATCCCCCCCTAGTCTGGCCACAATATCTTCTTTTCGTATCAGTGCGGCTTTCAGTGGGTGGGCAATATCGATTAATACTTGGTCACCGGCTTCATGTCCAAGGTTGTCGTTCACTTCCTTAAAACCATCTAAGTCTAAATAGAGAAGTGCCATGAGATGATTATTGCGGTCACAGCGGTGCATAACGGTTTGGATTAGTTCGTTAAACAGATAGCGGTTAGGCAGTCCGGTTAAGCTGTCGTGTTTGGCGCTGTGCTCCAGCGCTTGCTTGCTGAGAATGTTTTCGGTGACGTCCCAGAGGATACCTTGAATACCAATGATTTGTTGATTGAAATCGAAAATGGGCAGTTTTATGATTTCAAGATATTGAGGTTGCGGATGATTATTTGTTTGCCCTGTCGAGGAAAGGGATTTTGTTTTATGGAGCGGGGTTCGTGTTTCAATTAAATGCTGATCTTCATCTTGACATTCTTTTGCCCATGCAGTCGGTACGATTTGGTAAAAGTTTTGCCCGACTAAACTTTCCGGAGATTGTTGTAGATAGGCTGAAAAGGCTTTATTCGCAAAGGTGAAGCGACCTTCTAGGTCAAGGCGATAAATAAAGAAAGGGATGGCATTGACCAGTGACAACAATAGTTGTTTGGTTTCATTGAGTTGGTGAATAAGCTGGTCAAGTTCGGTAATGTCATGACCAATCCCTAATATACCGATCACTTGATTGTCATCTGAAACCAGCGGTACTTTGGTGGCTTCAAACAATCCTGTGTAACCATTGCTCGCAAAGGTTAGCTGTACCTTATTGCGAACCGCTTTGCCCGCCATCATGGCGTGACGGTCATGCTCTCTGAAAGAATCGGCCAGTTCCTGATCAACAAAATCATAGTCGGTGTTGCCTATAATTTTCTCTTTTTTTGCACCAAAAAACTGTTCAAATTTTGAGTTACATAATAAATAGCGCCCTTCATTGTCTTTTAACCAAAGCAGGTCGGGAATGGTTTCAATTATTAGTTTGTTGATACGATGCGCATGTTTAAGTTCTTGTTGTGCTTGGATGCGGTCACTGATATCGGATATGGTGCCAATCATACGAACCGGTTTGCCATTTTGAGTGCGCTTGACAACAATGCCACGATCATGCACCCAGAGTATTTGGCCATCATCACAGATCATGCGATGTTCGCTGTCAAAGCGGTGTGTCTTCCCTTGAATGTATTGTTCCATGTTGTCTAATACCATTTGGTAATCGTCAGGATGTAAGCGGTTTTTCCAATCGGTTACGTTATCAACATTTGCTTCTGGTGGGCATTTTAAAAGCTTTTTCCATTGAGGGGAATAATAGACAGTTCCTGTCTCGATTTGCCAATCCCATAAACCATCTCCGCTGCCATCAACCGCAAATTTCCAGCGGAATTCACTTTCTTCAAGAGCGGCTTTTGAGGCTTTAATAGCTTGAAGCATGGTATTGATGGTTTGGCTGAGTTGGGTCATTTCCCGTGGCCCCGATACTTCAATTTCTTGGGTGGGGATGCCGGTTTCATCGGTTTGTTCGATCAGTGAAATGGTTTTAGAAAGGGGTTTTAATAAAAAGTCTCTTATTGTCACAAACAGCAATAGGGTTAATGAAAAAACAATAATGAGCATATTGATGGCACTGTCTACTAACAGTGTATTATGCGCTTGTTCTATTTTTTGATTTGAGACATAAAGGGTGATGTCGCCAATAACATCACCGGAGTCGGAATAGATTTTGTGAATATCAGAAAAATAGCTGTTATTGAGTGCATGTGTTTGGTTTGGGTTGTTGGGGTCGTATTCGATGAATTGATTTGGCTGAATTTGAACAAAACCGGTTTTATAATCACGCTGGTCATTGATTTCTGCCATTTTATGGTCAGAAACGATAATCGCCAGTAAGTCTTTATGTTGAGTTTCATTTTTAACTAACGTTTCGTATTCGGCAACTGCATAAGACTCTATAAAAGGGCTGAGGTTTTTTGCTAATGATTTGGCAGTATGATGGGCATCGGTTTTGAGTTCGGTGGTTAAACGCTCGGTGATTTGAATGTGGCTAATGGCTAAATGAATCGACAAGACCAGCATGACGGTGGCAATAATGATACTGCCCAAGGTGACATAAAGAGAGTGTTTCATGAGTCGTTGTTTTAGCATAAATTACGGCTCTTGAGGGTTGATGCCCA
>PEWX01000014.1:4895-11233 GCA_002779995.1 Piscirickettsiaceae bacterium CG07_land_8_20_14_0_80_44_28 | reverse complement strand
AGGTTTTTTGAATTCTTTTTGTTGCGATTGACTAAGTTGATGAATTTATTCGAATCCATCTAATCCTTTGGGAGTCGGTGACTGCTCTTTATTGAATTTAAAAAGTTCTACACTAGGCCCTTTCACATCTAAAACAGGTTCATTGAAGGTTCCTGACACATCATATCGGTAAGTGATAATATCCTCATTGACAAATGGCATGTATTTCATAAACACATAGGCAGCAAACCCTGCAATCGGCGTTGCAAAACCACTAATAGCAGCAATTGCCGGCAAGGAACTACCAATCGAGGGTGTAACTTCTGCTTTTAGATTCAACTCATTAGACAAAATATTTACTTGGCCAAACACTTTAGCCTTGGCGGCTGGGGCTTTTAACTCCAATTCCTTAATCACAAAGCGACCTTGATCAAAATGACCATTACCTTCAATCTGATCATAAACTAATCCCGCTTCGGTAAAGTCATTAACCTTTAGTCGCAAGCGCCTAGCCAATGACTCAAAACTTAGTAAGCCTAATACTCTGGCAAAACCGGGTTCAGCGTCTTTTATCGTACCTTCTTCCATTTTAAAGCGTGCACTGCCTGAAAGTCCCTTCAATGAAAAGCAAGGCATTCCCCCCATCCAGCTTAAATTGACACCCATTTGCATTTTACTGCCCTTAAAGCCTTTGTTAAATCCAATAAATGTTAATAACGCATCGACTTGTTTTGTTTTTATAGAACCCGATAGTTGGCTGGAATTGTCTGTTTTTAAATAAACATACTCTCCTTGAAATGGGGCGGAAACCTGATGCGCAAAAATTTCTAACTGATTGATGTTTAGAGAATGATCCGTATTGGATAATTCAAAATTCAGCTTGTCAATTTGTTTTCCATTAATAAGAATATTTTCACCATTAAAAAACACCTTCGTTTCAGGGTGTTTTAGCGGCTGCTTAGGCGCCTGGCAACTGAGGTTTTCAACATTTGAAACGGCTGAATCCATTGTGGGTATATCCATATGTAACTGTGTTAAATTCACGGCAAATTGGAATGGTGTTATTTGTTTTACGGACGCCTTTAAATCTTTACTCTGAGCTGCTAGGACGAGCAAGTCACCCTCCGCACCCTGGAGCGTGGACCAATCAAGAGTCACCTGGTTAAATTGCGTGCCAAACAATTGAACCTGGTCAATGACCACAGTGGAGTTTTGCCAAAAAATTAAAGGTTGTTGTTCTCCTGCTGATAACCCTAGTTTATTCTCGAAATAGCTTTGTAGCTTTGGCATTTGTTTCAGCCAGCCATCAATATCAACCCTGTGCAATTGACCCTGTACTCGCCCCCCTTTGTGGACTTGAACATCTTCAATCTCGATTTGACGATTCAAAAGAATATTGAAATCACTTAGTTGTTGATCTTGAAGATCATAGCGGCCCTGCATTTGCATCAAGTCCCCTGCCTTAAATAAAAGCACCAGCTGATCGCCTTTTATATTGATATCCGAAATCAGAGTTTTGGGTCGCACTTGATTTTCAGTCATAGCCGCCTCACTTAGCGGGGCTGGCAGGTTAAACACTAAGCGGCTTAAGTCAACCTGATTGTGAATGGTTAAAGCTTGGGCTGATTTTAAAGGAATTGAGAGCTGAGTTTGCCAAGGGCTTACCCCCGCAACAAACGTTTCATTAATAGAAAGTTGTCCGTTTGCGGTTATTTGAATTTGATTTTGCTGAGTGGACAATTCAATGGTCGCCGGTGACTCAAAAACAGAAGCCGAAAGGGGCTTACTTTCGACGCTGGACTCTGTAAATTCAATATCGCCATTTAATTTTGTAAGCGATAATACATCAAAAAATGTCATGTCAACCTGATTCAAAACAACCCGTCCAGAGACTTTCTCGGGTTGCTGAGCATAACCATAAACCGGTATCCAGATCGAATCTAAATCAACTTGAATAGCGCCTGTTGCTTGTACTTGATCTTTTACAAACGCTTGCAGACCGATTCTTTCTAAAAGCGGGGTTTTTTGCAGATAATCAATCACTTGTTTGGCCGCTGCATGAACTTGCCCCTGAACCTGAACCGCAATATTAGGTTTTTCTAGGTCGGCAACCCTAACACGACCCCCTTGCGCCATGAGAGGAACCCTATTCAGACTTAAGGAATCATCCAAAATCAGATTTTCAGCATCAATCACCAATTGGTAAGGGGTAAAGTTCAGTTTCGCGGAAAAGCCTGTTAACGCCGGCCAGTCAGGCTGAAACTTGAGCGTTGTATTATGAATCTCTGCGTTTACCTCAAAAAGCCCTTGTCCGTTTTCAAAGGGGAAGTCTCGCCAATTACCCTGAAACTTAACCCTCCCCTTGATGCCGTCTCCGGCAACTAAGGATTCTTTTAGCCATGCTTGAAGGGTCGATGACATTAAAGGATAGGGCAAGTACCGTTTTACCGTTGCTAAACGCTCTGGTGCAAATTGCAATTCCATTTTTAAATCACCCGATTCATTGCCTTGAGCGTCCAATGACATGGGGATCTGCGCAAGTTGAAATTGAAGCGTGTCTAACTGCCAAAGAGACTGAGTATGATCAAAATTCAGGTGAACAGCCTCAGCTAATTTCAGGGTAAGCGCCTGCCCTTTATTAATGGCATTAACCCGAATCTGAATTGGCTGCGGTGATCTAATCCACAGGTTACCTTGTGTTTTTTCAATTTCAAGATCGGTGACAGTCAAGCCGGGTCGATTTAGCTTTGCATCCATTGTCAACTTAGGCAGTTTGAGTTTTAAAGCTGACAATTTCAAATCAACAACATCAATCGCACCTGAAACATCAACAAGTTTAAGTTGTTGAATGCTATCGCTAAAGCGTTCATATTTAAAAGCCCGAATAATTAGATCTGCAATTGGCCGAATAACGTCAAAATCAATTTCTTTAGCTCGGAAGCTCAATCGTTGATTTTGGTCTAAGCGAATATAAATGGGAGAGATATTTTCGACGTATGCCTTATCAAAACGCAGGTTTTCTATTTGAAATTGCCAATTTTCACTGGCTTTACCCTTTAACTGATTCGTCGCAAGCCAGTTCAAATCGATCCCAAAACTTTTTGGTAATAAATCATCATTAACCGGCCAAACCAAATTTTGAGCATGAGTTCGGATGGTTAACTTGGCTAAATCACCCCGTTTCATTTCCAGATCAACATCCCCCAGAAAAGCACCCTCGGGCAAAGTTTGCTGCCATTCTTCTGGCATTAAACGGTAAAGGGGTTTTAATAAAATCGGCGTTAAAACATTCACACTGGCACGCCCATCTAAGGCATTATTCCAACCGGGAGGACTAAAACTCCCCTTAAGCTGAATACGACTTTTTTCATTCTCATTGACTTGTAAGCTTAAAACACCCCCAATGTTCCACTTCACCCCCCGATAGGTTTGCAAAGATTCAATACCCAAGGTTAGACGCTCTTGACCCTGTGGAAGTGCAAAATAAATGTCTTTTAAGTTAATTAATTGCCAGCTTTTATAAAAAACCGGCCAGGCCTGGTTGATTTTAGGCCACTTTTTGCTTTGTAAGCCGGATTGATCCCCGTTTATTTCATTTCCCGAAACCCTCAATCCATTCAAAAACAGTTGCTCACCCAGATGCCACTCCCCCCCGAACAAGGCCCAAAGATTAACGTCCCCAGAGCCTTGTTCTAAGTGGCCTTGTATCGTTTCTGAGCGAAATTTAACGCCATGCACGTCAAACTCAAATCCCAACCAAGTTTGCTCAATATCTAAGTGATCAATTTGAATTTGGGTTTGAGTCATTTTTTCCACAAAAGGCAAAAAGTGATCCGGCGCATAGTGCGCCCATATCAACAAAACACGAATCGTGACAAAATAAAGCAGCACTAAGCCTAAAAACAACAAAAACAGTTGTTGTAACCGCCTTAACATTAAGAAATCACCACATCAAACTGCTCAATAAAGTAACCGCTTTCTGCTTGAAAGCGAATACTCTTATTTAAGAAACTCTCTAGCTCAACAACACTGTTGGACGCTTCATCTAAAATATAAGACACGACTGACTCAGAGGCAATGACCCGGTAGTAATCAGCATCAAAAGACTTTGCCATTCGAGTAATTTCGCGAAACACTTCAAAAGCAATGGTTTCCGGTGTTTTGACCGATCCCCGTCCTTGGCAAACAGGACAAGGCTCACATAAAACATGCTCCAAACTCTCACGAGTACGCTTACGCGTCATTTCAACCAATCCTAGACTTGATATTTCGGTCATTGAGGTTTTAACACGATCACGTTGCAAGGCTTTTTGCAACGCAGCATAAACAGAAGCCTTATGTTCTCGGCCTTCCATATCAATTAAGTCCAAAATAATAATACCGCCCAAATTTCGTAATCTTAATTGCCGGGCAATGGCCTGAGTCGCCTCTAAATTGGTACGATAAATCGTCTCCTCAAGGTTTTTGTGGCCGACAAATCCGCCGGTATTGACATCTATGGTGGTCATCGCTTCGGTTTGATCGATGATAAGGTAACCACCCGATTTTAAATTGACACGTTTTTGCAAGGCTTGTTGAATTTCATCCTCAATACTATACAAATCAAATATTGGCCTTTCTCCTGTGTACAAACTCAGCTGTTCAGACAGATCCATAACAAAGTTTTCAGAAAAGGCCAGCATCTTTTTATAGGTTTCAGTTGAATCTACACGAATATTTTCAATTTTTTCAATCGGAATATCTCTTAATATTTGCAAATATAATGGTAAATCTTCATACACTAAAGTAGGCTTATTGGCTTGTTTCGCTTTTTCTTGAACACTGAGCCATAGCCTTTGCAAATAGCGTAAATCCGCCTGAAGCTCATGAAAATCAGATCCTTCTGCCACGGTACGAACGATAAAACCACCCGGCACCTCTTTCGTTTCCGGAAGGGATTTTATGAGATCGCGAAGCCGATCCCGCTCTTCTACATCTTCAATTTTTTGAGACACACCGATCATCGCCTCATCCGGCATAAAAACCAACAATCGTGAAGGCAAAGTAACATGCATTGTTAAACGGGCACCCTTCGAACTAATCGGATCCTTAACCACCTGCACCAGCACCCTCTGGCCTGCGTGTAAGAACTTAGCAATATCGTCGCATTCCTCTTCCGCAGGCTTGGTAATGGCGCGCCTGCAAATATCAGAAACATGTAAAAAAGCTGTCCGTTCCAAGCCGATATCAACAAAAGCCGCCTGCATACCGGGTAAAACCCGATCCACCTTGCCAATATAAATATTGCCGACCAGCCCTCTTTTATTTGCACGCTCAATCCAAACCTCTTGCAAAACGCCATTTTCAACCCAAGCAACGCGCGTTTCCGTTGGCGTCACATTAACTAATACTTTCTCTTCGTTATTCATTATTTATTCCGCATAGTAATTGGACGCCATCAAACATTGATCCAGCTCATACAAAGGCAGCCCCATGACCCCCGAATAGCTTCCTTCAATCTTATCAATAAATTTAGCGGCGATGCCCTGTATCGCATAACCACCCGCTTTACCTTCAGATTCACCCGTCTTCCAATAAGACTCTATTTCCGTCTCGGAAAGGCTTCTAAACCAAACCTTTGTGCAATTGCAATCTGAAAAAACCTGGCCATCATGAACAATCGCAACCGCGCTGAGAACCTGATGCTCTCCGCCCGATAGAGCAGACAGCATCCGACAAGCTTCAATTTTGGAGCGGGGTTTACCATAGACTTTACGGTCCTTTAATACAATCGTATCCGCACCTAAGACCCAAATATCCTTTCCCGCCAGCTTATTAAAACCCGATAAGGCTTTTTCAACCGCCATCCGAACCACAAACGACTGTGGAGATTCATGCGGCAGAGCGGTTTCTTCAATCGGCGCGTTAACCAACTGATAAGAGATTCCCAGTTGCTGCAAAAGCATTGCTCGCCTTGGTGACTGTGAACATAAATAAAGGTGTCGAGCCATTATCCAACCCCATTGCTATTTACAAGAAGACAAGAAGCGATGCTTCTTGATTCATTATTCAAAAAATAAGCTAAACTATTCTACTGAATAACAACTGTGATATGAAGAGACCTTTGCACGAGATGGCATCACGAATAAAAATGGTTAAAATTTTCCATATTTTTCTTTCGCGCCCCACTCATGCAAAGGTCTCATGAAATAAAAGAAAAGGACGTAACCGTGGATATTATTCTTAAGGATCACCAACCAGCACTGCTTGAAAAAACCTTTGGAAACCACTTTCTCTATCAAACCGAAAACTATTCCCTTATGTGTGAAGCAACTGAGATTCCCTGGCTACAATTTATACCCACTCAAAACCCGGAAGAA
>PEWX01000014.1:0-4879 GCA_002779995.1 Piscirickettsiaceae bacterium CG07_land_8_20_14_0_80_44_28 | reverse complement strand
TGCCAAGATCGGCAATAAGCTCCCCTACTATCACATACACTTAGTTTTCAGAAATAAAAACGACCAGGCCTGGCCAGAACCGATTTGGTGTATATCTAGCCTGAATAAAAAACCGGAAATACCTCAAACCATCAGCGGTTTTTTAACGGATTTTTTTGAAGTGTGGTAACTAAAAAGCTTACAGTCAACAGGATAAGCCCCCTTGTTTTGGTCTAATCATTCTGGATACTTTTGTTAGATTCCATTAGTTGAAACTTATTAAGGTAATAAAGTAGTAACGTTATCAAAAAATAAAATGTGCCCCCCCCTAAATCGGTACTGATAAAAGATTCTGACAAACCAAAATCCAAGTAACAAACGAGCGTCACTATTCCTAATACCCCAATTAATTTGATTTCATCTGCTCTAGAACGAATGGCACGACTAAAGATTTTCCACAACCAAATATAAAAGAAGCTGTATACAAGAAAGCCAACTAACCCCATTGTAGAAAGTATCGTCAGATATTCATTATGGCTATGATTAAATGGAACAAGATGTTTCGCTAAACCTCCTGTTTGGTTAAGATCATGCTTAAAAGCATAAAACTCTCCAACACCAATCCCCATTAAAGGCGCCTCTAAAAAAGCCAACCAAGATACCCGCCAAAACTCAAAACGACTGCCTATAGAGCCTCCTGTAAAACCATTTTCACTGAATATATAGCCAATCTCACGATATGCCTGAATAATTCGCGTTTTAACAACCGAATCACTTAATACCAATATGGCAAACAGCGTAATGATCAAGAGACTAAACACACCCAATACTCGCCAACGATAACGCGGGGGCAATTGAAACGCAAGAAAAATAGGTAACGTAAAAAATACAATCCACCCCCCTCTTGTTCCGGATAAAACACTGGTAACAATGCCGAAAATACCAAACAAAATAAAGATTCCGAACCACTTAGTCCTGTAGTAATAGGCTGAAAAAACAAAACTCAACACCCCAAATAACATCGCCAGATTACCAAAAATAATTGGGCTGCCATGGATAAGTTCCCCGCCTGAACGGGGAAACCCATGAACAACCCCATATATTGCAATTGAAATTCCCACAATCGTACCCACGCCCGCTGACCAAGCCAAAAAACTCAGCGTTTTTAGATTAATAAGATACAGCATGGGCAGTAACAGCACCGGTAACAAAACCGTTTTAGAATAAGTTTCTAAAGTCGATGGGAATCGGGTTAATTCAGGCATCTGATTGAACCACCCAAGTAATATCAAAAAATAAAAGAAAAATACGAAATATAAATACTTTTCTTCTATATCGGAAAATAACTTTCCCCTTAAATTAAAATAAAGAATCGCTGGAAGTCCAATTAAAACGATCCAATACTCATACCCCTTGGCAAAATCCTTACCAACGAGCATCAAAGGTAAGAACAAAAAGAGTGATAGATTTAATACAAAATGATAAATAGCATGTACATTCATTAAAGAGAATACCTTTTTAAAATTAAAATGAATTTGGTTTTACAACTATAGGTCGTGATAGACAGCCTATAACACCTAATGATTCAAGACTGCTTAGCTGTTGCTGATTTAACAACATTTTCTTAAATTCCATCTCTAGGAGTCCCTGTTCTAAAATGCTTACCCAACGCCGATAATGATTTCCCATTCTGGCATTTGGATTCATAAGTAGTTTTTGTCGATGCTGAATATTTGCTTCAAACTGCTGCCAACTTCTAATGGGATAATGATAAACGATAATATTGGGTTCCGACCGAGCGCTAAAACCTTTCCCAATATGTTTGGCTCGATGATTTCCCCCTGATATTTTGATAAAACCATGAGGGTTGACAATCACTTTAGGACTTAGGGGAGCGAATAACATTGAAATTTTTTCATCCTGCATTTGAGCTGTTTTGTCATAACAAAATGGGTACTGAACATAATATTCTGCTTGGGAAAAATGATAAGCTGGATCCAAGACTTGTTCAGTCAAAACCATATTATGCCGTTTTACGGTTACCACAGAATCTTTATGGCTCAAATAGGACTTTAAATCATGGTCATTTTGTTGGGGAATCCAAAACTCATCGGCATCATTACTGATGACCCAGTTCGCTTTTAAAACATCTCGGGCATAATGAGCCAGCGATTTCATCCACTTTGCTTGTTGGTATGTCTGCTCTGGCTGATCGATGAGATGCAACTCAAACTCATTCGCAAGCGCCAGCAATTTTTCTCTAGTACCATCATCAGACCCATTATCCATGACAACAAAAGCATCGACGCCTAACTGAGCATGCGTCCGAATGTTTTCTTCAATGATATCCACTTCATTGCGACATAAAATCGTCATTACCAAACGATCATCAGCTGTTTTACTTCGGTTTAATTGAGAAAAATACTTTATCCAGTGCATTATATTGTATCACCTATTGCGGAAATTTGTTCAATTCGTATTCCCATTTTACGCATTAAAGGAATAAATTTAGCCTGAAAGGGATCTGTCTCAGAAAGAAAAGCCATAACGTCAATATCAGGTCTTAACCATTTACACGTCAGCATGGCAGTCCCGACATCCCCCATCACTCGTGTCTCAGCCGACAGTGCTGGTAAAATAAATTCTGATGCCATTTTATGCGGAATCACGCTTACACCTTGGCTCGCTGCTAGATTAAAAGGATCTTTTTCTGTGACGCGAGGATGATATTTAACAGCAACGCGATACCCTTTATTGATTAATGACTGAATAGCGACTTTTACATTGACGACATAATTTTGCATTTTTGCTGCATTATCAGGGTGCGGTAAAAACCATAAAATATCAATCGTCTGATAATCGAGAATGTTCTCGCTAAAAGCCTCCATAACATTCCGGCTTAACGACAAAATCTCATCGGATTGAAGCCATTCTGCTTGAAAACAAATGACCTGCTTATCCTGAACAATCTCCTTTTTCGCCAATTCTGGCAAAAACAGCCAGGCCTGGTTAATTTTTGAGGAAGCACCAACCGTAACCGGCTCTTCCCACCATTGCCCATACACCCATTTTTTTAACAAGCTGTTAAAACCATCTTTCCATACCGATGACGACCTACCAGAATAGGTATACAGACCATCATCCAAATAGAGTGATTTCAACGGATTTTGTCCATGTAAAATCAAGTAATGCCAAATATATTGAAACTCTATCCGACGATCACTTCCAACCGCTAATGTATTGGGTTTAAAAGCGCTTAATAAAACTTCAAATTCCTTAAAATTGTTTTTACGAACTGATAACTTTTTAAATCCAGCCCCGCCTTCAAACTGTTTTACCTGTTGAAACGGCGACTCAGGCCAAGCGTTTAAAATATCCGTATAGATATTAGGCTCAGCTTGCGCCTGGTCGATTAACCAAACCTGAGCGACTTGTTCTGAAGCAAAATGAACGGCATGACTCGCTGACATCAAAATATTCAGGGGAGTCGATGGTAAATATAAAACTCGATCCA
This sequence comes from Piscirickettsiaceae bacterium CG07_land_8_20_14_0_80_44_28, assembly GCA_002779995.1. GTDB lineage: Bacteria > Pseudomonadota > Gammaproteobacteria > Thiomicrospirales > Thiomicrospiraceae > Hydrogenovibrio. The sequence goes on along the minus strand of PEWX01000014.1, from coordinate 1,386 downwards.
AACTAAATCACCTGATCAGTCGAAGGTAAAATTTTTAATAGCCTATTTCTCAAGCTAGCCCAATGACGCTTATCTGGCGAATTCATTGCATTTCCGACTACTACATATTCTGATTTTAAGTAACATAGAAACTGATCTATCAGCACCCTATCAACATCCCAACCGTCTAATGTCTCTATAATCAAATGTAACTTTTCTGCCGAAGACGCCATTTGGACCATTTCATTAACCCCATAAAGCGCATCGCCGAGTAAAATGACTTTTTTATGTCGCATCAAAGCTTCGATACCAACCGTTGAATTAACGGTAATAACGGCCTCTGCATGTTCAACTAAAACGGTAGACGGAAGGTCATTCATAAACTGAATTCGCCCCTTTGTTTGTGCTGCCTTTAAAATAAGATCATCATAAACCTCAGGGCATGCAGGGTGAAGCTTTATCACAAAGTGCCGATCAAGGTGAGCCAAAACGTGTTTTTCAATTTCTGCATAAAGCTGCCGCATATTTGTAATCCAGTCGGAGTGAAGAAAGATATTACTGTCTTCGACAACTTGAAAAGGCACAAAAAAATAGGATTCTGGCAACCTATCTGGCCGAGTCGTTTTTTCTAGCTTAAAAAGGGGAAAGTTGATTGAACAGGGATACTGACGATAAAAATTTGGATCTCTTGGTATAGAACTATACGCATTCACCCCTTGGGTATCGACAGCGGAAAATCCGGGCAATGGACCCGTTTCAAAATAGAGTACCGTTTTTTGCTGGCGTTTAGCCGCTTCTACCCAAATCGCTTGACGAAATTTTTTTCCATTCCAAACACCTAAACAGCCTTCTTGTCGTTTTAGGTAACTGAAAGCAACACGATAAACCCATTGAGCTTTTAACCCCGTAAAGTACTTGAATAACCACCAATAAATAGGCGACTTATTCGGTTTAACCGCTTGTTTGCGTTTAATGAGAAGGAATACCTGATTGTTTAACGCCGTAGTAGGAATATCAAGAAATAAAGCTGGCCAGACCCAACGTTTATACCAAAATAATATAATGGGTAAATCCAATGAATTTTTCATTGCCTCAAAGTAACGTTTTTGTGGTGTACTGGCAGCAAACAATATTATCGGACAGTAATTAGCCATTATGTCCTCTCATTATTTAACCTTATCTTTCAACACGCCAAGAACATCTCGAAAAGAGATGGAACTTAAAGAACTTTGTTGTTGATACTTGTCATTAAACTTCTTGATATACTTATGTGCTAAAGGGGACTGCAAGTGTGTCACCTTCTTACCCAAAGCCCCGACAAGATTTGGATCTGTCACCCGGTAGATGACCACCATCGGCACATCCAAGGCTGCTGCCACATGGGATAATCCTGTATCAACCGAAACC
>PEWX01000081.1 GCA_002779995.1 Piscirickettsiaceae bacterium CG07_land_8_20_14_0_80_44_28 | reverse complement strand
AGTAAATTCTCTTTATTTCAGAGAACACGTCAACATATAAGGCCTGGTTATTTTTGGCCATTTTGGGTGGTTTTTTTGATGACTAAAAGGTCATTGGTTCCCTCCTTGTTGAATGGCACTTTCTGATAAAATAGCCAGTCCTTAACCTTTATTGACGGATCAGGCCATTCCCCATGTCTTTTAAAAACACTTCTGTTATAAAAATGATCCTCAAAGTTCTAATGGCATTGCTATTGCTGGCGCTATTGTTGGCCATGTTACTGCCGTGGATCACTGAAAAAACGCTACAAAAAGTGTTGATTGATCAAGGGCTTCAGTCCGTTGAGATCGCCAAACTTGATCTGGATTTATGGGCGGGTGAAATCCGTCTAACCGATGGGGTATTGCAAGCGCAAGGTCAGCCGCCACTGCAATTTAGTGAGGTGTTGCTGCGGATTTCTTGGTCGGCGCTCTGGCATAAACGACTGTTAATTGAGCAATTGACCTTAAAGCAGCTTCAATTAACAGTGCACCTTAACGAATCAGGCAATATCCGTGTTTTAGGCTTGCCTGCACCGCAACAAACCAACCCCATCGCAGATTCAAAAAGCAACTCTCTACTGGAAGGCTGGCAAGTGGGTCTGCAACAGTTCAACCTGCAAAACATGTCGCTGACAATGGAAACCCCACAGCAAAGTTGGCCTTTGGTGGTGGATTCGTTACAAGTTTCCAATGTCTTGAGTTGGCAGCCCAGTCAGCAAGCGCAGTTTGCCATGCAGTTGCGTTATCAACAAACCCAGTGGCAACTGGATGGACAGGGTCAGCCGTTTGCGGATGCACGTTCATTCAAAGGGCAACTTCAGTTAGCAGATCTGGATTTGGCGCTGGGGGCAGCCTTGGTCCCCAAACCCTTATCACGCTTGGCAGGGCAAGGACATCTAAAATTGGATTGGTCGGTGAAGCAGCAGCCTGATAACATCGAGCTGGATTGGAAAGGGCGTGCTTCGGTGACCGATTTGCAATTACAAAAAGACGATTTATCGTTCGCCAATCAACGCATTAGCTGGACAGGGCAAGGGTATCTTGACTTTAATGTTGCGCACTCTCAGCTATCGGATTTAGCGATCGCCGGGCAGCTAGAAGGCCATCAATTGCAATTGACTTCATCTCGTGTTCAACAACCCTTGTTATCGCTGGAACATTTCGTCTTTGGTGTTGATTTGCCGGGGTTGAATCAACTTAGGGTATCTGAGCTGGCGTTAACGCAATTGCAATTAAATGCGGTGACTGACCAGATGGTGCCGCTGTGGGTTGCGAAGTCGATAAAAGTGGATCAAGTTCAACTGAGCGAATCAAGTCATCTTGACATTGGAACGCTTCTCGGCCAGCATTGGCAAATAGCGATTCACATGAATGCGCAACAACAGCCTCAGCAGTGGTTGGCTTGGTTAGATGCCGTTAATCCCCGCACGACCGCTTTGAACGATGAGGCTGTGGATGAATCGGAATCACAGCCAATATCTCCGCAACAGACTGCTGTTAAGGATGCGCCCTTTCGCTTAAAAATAAATGCCTTTGAGTTGCAAGACAGTGTGGTCGATCTTGAGTTTGTGCAATATCAGCCTAGCTTGCAAAAGCAACTTCAAATTAAATCGTTTACGTTTGGACCGATTGATACCCAACAGCCGAATGCCGCATCAACAGTGGATTTGCAAGCCAGTGTCGATCAATATTCCAAAGTTTTGGTCACGGGAACTTTGTCGCCGCTGCCGGAAAAAATTCAAACAAACCTTCAAGTGACGCTCAAAGGGGTGGATCTGCATTCATTTTCGCCGATTATTGAACCGGTATTAGCGCATCGCATTCAAAGCGGCAGTCTCAGCTCGGTTTCCGAGATTCAACTGGCACAAGATCAACTTACCAGCGAGCATCAGCTTACTTTGAAAGGATTAAGTTTGTCAGCGCTGGATTCTTCTATAACGGGGTTAAGTTCGATTAAACTGGGTCTCAACTTATTGCGGGATGATCAGGATCAAATTGTGTTAAAAATTCCCATCAATGGCAATATGTCTTCGCCCAATTTTGAGCTAAAAAGCGTGATTAATAAAGCGTTACTCAAAACGCTAAAAGGGGGCACCAAAACCTATTTGGCGCTTACCTTGCAGCCTTATGGCGCACTGTATCTGGCTGCTGATTATGCCTATCAAAAACTGGGTCAGGTGGTATTGCAGCCGGTTGAGTTTGAAGTGGGTCAAACCACTTGGCTGGATTCGATGCCGGATTATTTGCATAAAGTCGCCGAAATGTTATTAAATAAACCTCAATTAAATATGAAGCTGTGTGGTTTTTATACCGCACAAGATCAAAACCACTGGCAACAAAAGGGGTTAAAGGATGAGGCTTTAACCCAAAAATTACGGGAAATGGCCAATATTCGGCAAAATAGTGTTAAGGCTTGGTTGATTGAGCATGAAAATATTGACGTCGAACGACTCAGTACCTGCCAACCGGATTTGGAACCCTTAGCCGAAACGGGCGTGCTTTTATCCCTGTAGCGAATGAATGCCGGTAGTCAAGGCTTTGCCAACAATTAAATGATCAAATGAATGGAGAACAGATGAAGTCGCAACAAACCCATCCTGCTATAGCGATCAACCTGCTTGAGGGAACTGTTGAATCGAAGCGCGCAGAAATCAGAGCTTATTTTGAAAGCACCTATTCCCTTTACGAAACCTTGTTTGAAGTGCTAAATAGTGATCAAGCCTATTATGAACGCGCTTGTTCATTACGCCATCCGCTGATTTTCTACTTCGGCCATACCGCGACGTTTTTTGTGAATAAATTGGTGCTGGCGAAACTCTTGCCGGAGCGTATTAATGCCAAAATTGAAGCCCTTTGCGCCATTGGCGTGGATGAAATGTCCTGGGATGATCTGAATGAAGCTCATTATGACTGGCCAAGCGTTGATGAAGTCCGTCAGTATCGCCGGCAAGTGCGTGAAGCGGTGTTGCAGGTGATTGATGAAACTAATTTTACCTTGCCGATTAATTGGGAAAGCCCAATGTGGCCGGTGTTAATGGGCATTGAACATGAACGCATTCATTTGGAAACGTCATCGGTATTAATTCGTCAATTGCCCTTAGCCTTGGTTGAACCGCACCCGCAGTTTCCGGTCTGTCCTAATCAGGGCGAGGCGCCGGAAAATATTTTATTTGAGGTTCCGGCAGGGCAAGTTTTGATTGATCATCAGGATCCGGCGGAAAGCTATGGTTGGGATAATGAGTATGGCTTCCATCAAGCCGATATTGACGGGTTTAAAGCCAGTGCCTTTTTAGTCTCTAACGGCGAATATTTGGCGTTTGTGGATGCAGGTGGTTATGACAACCCGGCTTTTTGGTCAGAAGAAGGGAATCGTTGGCGGCAGTTTACCCCAGATAAGCATCCTACTTTTTGGGTCAAGCAAACCAATGGGGACTGGCGTTTGCGTTGCATGACCGAAGAAGTTCCCATGCCCTGGGACTGGCCGGTGGAGGTTAATGCCCTAGAAGCGGAAGCCTTTTGTCGATGGAAAGCGCACGAAACAGGGCGATCGATCCGCTTACCGAGTGAAGATGAATATTTGCGGTTAAGAGATTTCACCCAAGCGTTGGATAAGGCGCATTTAGCCAATCAAAATTTGCAGTTTTATGCCTCGTCGATGTCGGTTAACCAATTTGAAACCGGTGATTTTTTTGATGTGATTGGCAATGTTTGGCAGTGGACCAATACACCGATTTATCCGTTTACCGGGTTTAAAGTGCACCCGCTTTATGATGACTTTACCACGCCCACGTTTGATAACCAGCACAATATCATTAAAGGCAGCAGTTGGATTTCGACCGGAAATGAAATCAATGGCCACTCTCGCTATGCGTTTCGCCGTCACTTCTTTCAACATGCTGGCTTCCGCTATATTGAATCAGCACAAGCGGTTCCAACCTATGTTTCTACCTATGAAACCGATCAGGCGGTGGCGCAATATTGTGAATTTCATTACGGCCAAAGCTACTTTGATGTCGATAATTTTGCCCAGGCCTGCGCTGATAAAGTGATTGAAAGGGTGCGGGCAGATAGTGATTTCAAACAGCGAAAAGACATTAATTGTTTGGAAGTCGGCTGCTCGGTGGGGCGCACCAGTTTCGAGCTGGCACATGCGTTTGCCCAAGTGACCGGAATTGATTTTTCGGCACGTTTTATTCAAGTGGCCAATCAACTAAAAGAAACTGGTGAAATACGCTATACCCGAACGCTGGAAGGTGACTTAGTCGATTATCAATCACAAAATCTGGCAGATTTGGGATTGGCTGATGTGGTCAATCGTTGCCAATTTTTGCAACAAGATGCCGCCAATTTAAAACCGCATTTAACCGATTATGATGTGGTGGTCGCGCTCAATCTGATTGATCGACTGTATGATCCCAAACGCTTTTTATCAATGATTCATCAACGCATGACTGAAGGCGGCTTGTTGTTTATCGCCTCTCCCTACACCTGGCAAGAAACCTACACCGAAAAAGCCAATTGGCTTGGTGGCTATAAGGATGCCGAAACCGGCGAAAATGTCACCACCTTGGATGGCTTGCATCAAATATTGGATGCCGAATTTGAACGCTTAGGCCAGCCAATCGAGATGCCATTTGTCATTCGGGAAACCCAGCGTAAATTCCAACACACGTTGTCCGAATTGACCGTTTGGAAAAAGCGCAACTAAATGGTCGATTTCAATCAAACCATTGACCGATTGGGCACGGATGCTGAAAAGTATGAACTGCGCCAAGCGCTATTTGGCACGGATAAGGTGTTGCCGATGTGGGTGGCGGATCAAGATTTGGCCACACCCGACTTTATTGTGCAAGCGTTACAAAAGCGTTTAACCCATCCGATTTTAGGCTACACCTTGATGTCAGACTGTCTTTCACAGGCGATTATCGATTGGCAAGCACAATATCACTATGCGGTTCAAGCTTCCGAGATTGTTTATACCCACAATGTCGCCAATGGCTTTCATTTAGCGGTGCAAGCCTTTACCGAACCCGGCGATGCCGTGCTGGTGCAAACGCCCGTTTATCCTCCTTTTTTAAAAGCCGCTCCGAGCAATCAGCGCAAAACCGTGACAGCGCCCCTGCAATGGCAAGACGGAAATTATCATATTGATTTCGAGACTTTAGAAAGCGTGATCGTTGAACAGCAAGTCAAATTGTTGTTGTTTTGTCATCCGCAAAACCCATCGGGTCGAGTTTGGCAAAAATCCGAATTGTTGAAGTTAGCAGAACTTTGCCTAAAGCATCAGATATGGGTAGTATCGGATGAAATTCATGCCGATATGACCTTTGCCCCCCATCAGCATGTGCCCATGGCCTCCTTGTCGCCGGAGATTGCCCAAAATACCATCACCTTGAGTTCGCCGGGCAAAACCTTCAATCTCGGCGGCTTGCAAACGGGCTATGCCGTGATTGCCAATTCCAAATTGCGGCGTCGCTATATTCAAGCCTGCCAAGCCGTGTCCATTTTAGAACCGAATCTAATGGCTAATATAGCAATGGAAGCCGCTTACACCCCAAAGGGGAAAACGTATCGAGATGAATTGGTGGCGTTTTTACAAAGCAATATTCAACGCGTCACCGAGTTTTTTCAACAGCATTATCCGCAAGTGGGGGTGGTGCAACCGCAAGCCTCGTTTCTCATTTGGCTCGATTTTTCAGCACTGTTTTCAGAGCAGACCGCTTTAAAATCTTGGTTGATTAATGAAGCCGGTTTAGGGCTCAATGATGGCGAAACCTTCGGAAAAAACGGCACAGGCTTTATGCGCATGAATATCGCAGTCTCACCCAACCAATTACAACAAGCCTTATCGCAACTTGAAACCGCTAAATCAACCCTACCTGATTATCAAAGCTAAAAACTAACCAGGCCTGGCAGCCATTTTCAAATGCCTAGATTCCCGTTAATAAAAAATCGATAGCGGCTAATATTTCTGGTCGGTAATGAGAAAGATCCACCCATTCATTTCCTAATTGACGGCGGGTAATTCCCGCCATATCTTGTGTCATCATGGTATAAGACGTTTCCTCAATCATTAAAACGGGATTAAGTTTGGATAGAGTCAGATCAGCAACCAAGGCTGAAGGGCTTAGCGGAATAACGACGGTAGTGCGTAAATCCCCGAGCAAATTGTTTTGAATGTCTAATAGGTAAGGGTATTGCTGATTAGTAGCAGAATTTATATTTTTATAGGCTGAAAATTGGCGCATTAAAATTTCCGTACACTATCGCTAAATAATCCCCTCTGTTCTACAAAATCATTATAGGCTTGTATCGCATCAGCATTTTCTTGGCGCCATTGTTCGCGTTCATACTCTTGCATTTTTGCGATTAAAGCCTGTTCTAATGTCGCAGACAAGTTTATGTTTAAACTTTTTGCTTTCGATAATAAATCAATATTCACGCTAACATTCGTTGGTTTTTTACGGGA